>CAYNIN010000040.1:0-13658 GCA_964397395.1 uncultured Faecalibacterium sp. | reverse complement strand
TTTTGCTTTTTCAGACCTTTTTTCACCCTCTCGGAGTATCAACATACGCCTTCGGAGTGAAGAAAACGCCTTCTGCATCTAAATGCAACAACCCCTTTACAGCAAGTCGTTAAACAGATAGATGTTGGATTTCCTTTTATCAAGTTCGCCTGACTGCTCTTTTTTGATGATTTCAACGATACGGTCATTGATGGGAGTGGGTACTGAGCACTTTCTGCCCCATTCGCAAACAACACCGTTAATTGCATCAACCTCGCAAGGTTTACCTGCTTTAAGATCCTGAAGCATTGAAGGCTCAATTTCACGGTGCTTTTTCATTGCAATGGGCACAAGCAAAGTTGCAAAAGTTCTCTTGATAGGGTTAGTATAATAGAAAAGTTTCGTTATATCTTTGCCCTGTACGGGTACAAATTCAGCACCTGCGGCGTGACCGACATCAATACATTCTTTCATACAGCGAACCGCAATTTTTCTTACGTCTTTATCCTCTGAAACTGCACCGAAAACACCGCCGACAACAGTACCGAGACCCGAGAAGGTTGCATTTATAAGAAGTTTTGACCAACGGGCACCGATAAGATTCTTTTCTTCGTGTACGGGACACATAAGTTCAAGAATTTCCTTAACGGTATTGAACTGCTCATCTGAAATGCCTTCCATCTTGCCCATATGGAATGAAAGGCTGTCGGGCTCACTCGTAAGAGTGCAAACACCCGGGGCGGTAAGTGCCGCACCCCATTCAACCGTGCAACCCATCGTATGCTCTGCACCGACGATTTCAGCAATACCGGGCTCGGGGATACCGTTCTGAAGAGTTACGATAACGCCCTTTTCCGTTAGAAAATCTTTGAGCATCGTTACAACTTCTTTGTTGAAAAGTTGCTTTGTCATAAGGAAAATGACATCATACTTCTTTGTCATTTCGTCGGGAGTGATGGCAGTTACGGGAACCGTCATATCAACAGTGCCGTTGATTGTTGCACCATTTTTATTAAGTGCCTCAACGTGTGCTTTGTTGCGGTTGATAAGGTCAATTTCACCGCCGTTTTTGCTTATGTATGCACCTAATACCGTGCCGAGAGAACCCGCACCGTAAATTGCACAAGAAACATTATTCATGGATAACACCGTCCTGATTATAATTTTAATTTTTTCTTTTAAGAAGGGAGATTTACTTAACCTTGAATAAATTTCTGACTTTCCGCCACGGCAAGTGCGTCGCACCGTTCATTTTCGGGGTGACCTGCGTGACCTTTTATCCATTCAATTGTAACTTGATGTTTTTCCGTCAGAGAGAGAAGTTCTTCCCATAATTCAGGATTAAGGGCAGGTTTTCTGTCTTTTTTTCTCCAGCCGTTTGCCTGCCAGGACTTTGCCCAACCCAAACTTATACCGTTTGAAACATACTGCGAGTCCGTCACAACGGTAACTTTGCAAGGCTCTTTGAGGGCTTTGAGCCCTTCAATTACGGCGGTGAGTTCCATTCGGTTGTTGGTGGTATGTGCTTCGCCCCCTGAAAGTTCTTTTTCCGTTTCTTTATATTTAAGAATTGTACCCCAACCGCCTGCACCGGGATTTCCCGAACAGGCACCGTCGGTGTAAATCGTAACCTCTTTCATTCAAGTTCTCCTAAAGTAACCTTTGATAATTTATTTCATATAAAATTTTAACATACAAACTATTTTAAAGCAAGTAAAATAACAAAAATGTAATTGAAATTTACAGAAGGATATGATAGAATAACTTAAAGATGTTAAGAGGTGTTCTTATGAGACAGAAAATGATTGACAAAAAGAAATATACCAAAAAATGCTCCAACTGTTTTTACGGCAGAACTTTCAAGGATAACAGTGAAGTTATCTGCGAAAAGAAAGGCATTGTTGCAACAGACTCCTCTTGCCGTAATTATAAATACGACCCCTTGAAGCGTGTGCCCGAAAGAGTTATCCTGCCCGAGTTTTCCAAAGAAGATTTTGAGATATAAAAATAAAAGTTGTCCTCATAAAAAGGGCAACTTCTTTTTTTATTCGGTACTCATTTACTTATACCTGAAACCTTTCTGCTGTCTGAAAAGAAGATTTTTCAGCGCCTTTTTATCAAAGGGATAAAGCGGATAAAGATAGGTGTAACCCGTAAGAGTTTTGGTGAAAGCAACAACGAGAAAAATGACAATAAGCCCTGCGATAAAGCCCCATATTCTGAAAAGTCCCGAACAGATAAGCAGAAAAGTACGGGCGATTTTTATTGCATATCCAAGGGAATAACTTGACTGTGTGAAATTGGAAATTGCCACGAAAGCCATAAAAAGCACCACATCGGAAACGAACCACCCCGAGCGTACGGCAAACTCACCTAAAACGAGGGCACCCACAACGCTGAAAGAACTGCTCAAAGCACTCGGCGTATTGAGAGAAGCAAGGCGCAAGGTGTCGATAACATATTCAACAATGAGAAGTTGCACAATAAGCGGCACCCTGTATTCTTCTTCAATCAAAAGGAAACTGAGATAATCGGGCAAGGGTTTGTTATAAATTACAATAAGATACCATAAGGGAATAAAAAACAAAGAAAGGGCGAAGACGGAACTTCTCACAAAGCGCAGAAACGTGCCTATAACGGGAGGAAAATAAAAATCGTTCACGTCCTGGGAAAAATCAAAAATGCCTGTCGGAAAAATCATAGCCGTCGGTGAGCCGTCAGTTAAAACAATCACGTTGCCGTCAAAAATACAGGCGGAGGCGGCGTCGGGTCTTTCCGTAAATCGCACACGGGGAAAGGGATTCCACTTCTGATAAGGCACAAGACATTCAAGCAGACTTTCGTGGCTCATGGCAAGAGAGCCCACATCAATGCTTTGCAGTTTGCTTGTCAGCACTTGAAGTTGTTTTCGGTCAACTTTATCTTCAAGATAGCAAAGTACCACGTCGGTTTTCGACTCTCTGCCTACCTGAAAGGACTTCATCGTCAGATTTGTGTTGCGTATTTTCTTTCTTATAAGCGCCGTGTTGAAAACCACAGTTTCAACAAAGCCTTCATGAGAGCCACGCAGCACCTTGTCGGATTCGGGCTCCTGAACATTTCTTGCAGGGTATGTTCTCGAATCAATGATGATTGCCTTGGTAAAGCCCTCAACAATCATACCCACGGCACCGCTTAAAACCGACAGTATGAACTTGTCAAGGCTGTCTTCGGTATTAGCCTCAATGTAAGTCACATAGGAGTCAACAAATTCGTCGGCATCTTTCGTGCGTGCCAAATCTTCGGGAGTCAGTTTTGTCAGATACTCGAAGTTTTTTTCAAGCATTTCGTCTTTCACGAAGCCGTCAATACAAAAAGCCGCCGCTTGTCTGTCGGCAAGTCGGATTTTTTTAAGGATAATATCATAACTTACCCCGACACGAAGTTTTTCTTTTAAAAGGGCAAGATTTTCTCCGTAACTTTTATCAAAATCGCTCATAACATCACCGATTATAGTTTGCCACGAAAAAAGAAAAGTAGTCATAAAGACTACTTAAATTTCTTTATATTTATATGTATTCTGCCCTTTTTGCTTTCGCCGATGATTTCTTCGAGAACTGCTTTTCCCTTGCCGCGAAGGACAATTTTATCCTTTTCTTTAAGGGTCATATCACTCTTAAAACTCTGCACGGAGTTTACAAACACGAGTCCGCTTTTAATGGCTTCAACGGCGGTGCTTCTTGAAAGATTAAAGGCGGCAGAAAGCACATTGTCAAGACGAAGAGAAGCAACGGAAGAAAAGGAAGTTTCGGTTTTTTCTTCGGTCTCGGGCAAATCACAGACGTTTTTTGCCTTTGCTTTAACCGTACCTCTGCCTGCTTTGGTGAGGTTTTCGGTGATGTAACGGCAGATACTCTCAAGGGCGAAAACATAGGCACCGTCATCGGTAACTTTAATGTCACCGAGCATTTCTCTTTTTATTCCCAGCCCCATCAGAGAGCCGAGATAGTCACGGTGAGAAAGAGATGAAAACCTGTCTTTTTTAATTTCAATCACTTTCAAAGGGTTTTCATCGGGGCAGGACGAGAAAAACTCCTCCGCTGTTTCCGCACCGAAAAATGAAGGCAGGAAAACTGCCGCCGTTCTTTCCGCATCCTCATAACCGCCGTAGAAAAAGGTGTCAACGGACTCTCCGAACTCTTTTGCAAGAGGGCGGACAAGTTCCCTTTCCTCGAGGGTGAGAAAAGAGGTATGGGTGACAACGGAATTTTCAAAACAGTTCTTTTTGGCATCAAGAAAACGGGATATAATCAGTTCTTTTTCGTTCATATACTTATAATTTATACTCGTGACTGCTCTGAAGCATCATATCTTTGACCTTCATAAGCCTTGTGGTATTGCTTCGCTCGTTTTCGTCAAGTTTCATTGTGATAAACCTGATTGTGTCCTCATAGTCGGGAATCATAACATACTCGAGAGCGTTAACTCTGCGGCGTGTCTTTTCAATTTCCGCCGAAAGAAGTTGACAGGTCTTTTCCGTTTCGGCAAGTTTGAGCATATCGGGCATAATATCCGAAAGGGCTTTTACACCTTCATCAAGGTCACCTGAAGAAAATGCAAGACCGTAAGAGAACACCTCTGCGTCATCGGCAAATTTATATCGTGCATTGAAGGAGGGCACCTTCACACTCATTATGTTTTTCTCCCCCACTTCAAGTTCCGTTTTCTGCGAGGGCATCATAAGAGAAACGGCTAAACTTTCATCACTCATTGAAGCGGAAGCAAGGGCAAAACTTTCGTTTGCTTTACCGATGGCTTTTTCAACCTTAAGGCGAAGAGCCTTGTTTTCTCTCACAAGAGAAAGAAACTGCCTCATAAGTTCGTCACGTTTATCTTTGAGCAACTTGTGACCTCTGCGTGCGGTAACAAGTTTCTTTTTTAAATTTGTAAGTTCCATTCTTGTCGGGTTGACGTTCATTACCGCCACAGTATCACCTGCCTTTTAATTATAGTATTCATCAAGGTATTTGTCGGAAACACGTTTAAGTTCGCTTCGGGGGAGAATTTTAAGAAGTTCCCAACCGATATTGAGGGTACTTTCAATGCTTCTGTCGGTATCGTTACCCTGGGAAACATAGCGGTTTTCAAACTCGTCGGCAAATTTTGCGTAAAGCCTGTCCGTTTCCGTCAGAGCCGCATCACCTAAAATTACCATAAGTTCCTTGCAGTCCTTACCTCTTGCATAAGCAGAGAAAAGTTGGTTCATGGTATCGGAGTGGTCTGCCCTTGTCTTACCTTCGCCGATACCCTTGTCTTTAAGACGGGAAAGTGAGGGTAAAACATCAATGGGCGGTGTGATACCCTTTCTGCCGAGTTCACGTGAAAGGATAATCTGACCCTCGGTGATGTAACCCGTAAGGTCGGGAATGGGGTGAGTTTTATCGTCTTCGGGCATCGTGAGAATGGGTATGAGGGTAATTGAGCCGCTGCAGTCTTTCTTTCTGCCTGCTCGCTCGTAAATCGAAGCAAGGTCAGTGTACATATAGCCCGGGTAGCCACGTCTGCCCGGTACTTCTTTTCTTGCGGCGGAAACCTCACGAAGTGCGTCGGCATAGTTTGTGATGTCCGTCATAATAACAAGAACGTGCATACCCTTGTCAAAAGCAAGATATTCTGCGGCAGTCATTGCCATTTTAGGCGTTGCAATTCTTTCAATTGCAGGGTCGTTTGCAAGGTTGGAGAACATAACCGTTCTGTCAATCGCTCCCGTTTCTTTGAAAGACTCAATAAAATAATCCGACTCCTCAAAGGTGATACCCATAGCGGCAAAAACAACGGCAAACTTTTCATCGTCACCCAGCACCTTTGCCTGTCGGGCAATCTGTGAAGCAAGTTGTGCGTGAGGCAGACCCGAAGCGGAGAAAATGGGAAGTTTCTGTCCACGGACAAGAGTATTAAGACCGTCAATTGCGGAAACACCCGTCTGGATAAACTCCCGTGGGTACTGTCTTGCGGCAGGATTCATAGGAGTGCCGTTAATGTCAAGACGCTTTTCGGGAATAATCGAGGGGCCGCCGTCAATAGGTCTGCCAAGTCCGTCGAAAACTCTGCCGAGCATATCCTCGGAAACGGCAAGTTCCATCTGTCTGCCTGAAAATCTTACCTTGCTTTCGGCAAGATTGATACCGACGGAGGACTCGAAAAGTTGCACAAGAACATTGCTTCCGTTAATTTCAAGAACTCTGCAACGTCTTTTTTCGCCGTTTTTCAGTTCGATTTCACCAAGTTCGTTGTAGGCAACGCCGTCAACGCCTGTAATGAGCATAAGAGGGCCTGCAACTTCGCTTATGGTTCTGTATTCTTTTGGCATAGTTTATTCGGCCTCCCCTGTTATTTTTTCGATTTCCTCTGTTAAGAGTTCTGTTATTTTTTCAAATTCTTCCGCCGTGCTTTCCTCGGGAAGATACTTGAATCTGCCGATTTTTTCTCTTACTTCAAGAGAAGAAAGAGCATTTACGTCACTGCCCTTATCAATAGCCGCCTTACATTTATCATAGTAGGACAGAACAAGTTTCATAAGAAGGAACTGCTTGGAGGCGGAAGAATAGGTATCAACTTCATGGAAAGCCGCCTGATGAAGAAAGTCTTCTCTCACAGAGCGTGCCGTTTCCATCTTGAGTCTGTCGTCGGCGGAAAGAGCGTCCATACCAACGAGTTTTACCATCTCTTCGAGGGATGCCTCTTCGGAAAGAAGTTTCATCATTTCTTTGCGAAGGTCTGCCCAACTGCCGTTTATATTTTTATTATACCACTCGTTCATCGTGTCGGCATAAAGGGAGTAACTTGTCAGACAGTTAATTGCGGGAAAGTGTCTTTTATATGCAAGGGACGAGTCAAGTGCCCAGAAAACCTTGACAATACGAAGGGTCGCCTGACTTACGGGCTCGGAAATGTCGCCGCCTGCAGGCGAAACGGCACCGATAACGGAAAGAGTGCCTTCTCTGCCTTCTTTGCCCAAGGAGAGCACTCTGCCCGCACGCTCGTAAAACTGTGCAAGTCTTGAGCCAAGGTAAGCAGGATAACCTTCTTCACCCGGCATTTCTTCAAGTCTGCCCGACATTTCACGAAGCGCCTCTGCCCAACGTGAAGTTGAGTCAGCCATAAGGGCAACATTGTAGCCCATATCACGAAAATATTCTGCAATCGTGATACCCGTATAAATTGAAGCCTCACGGGCGGCAACGGGCATATCGGAAGTGTTGGCAATAAGCACCGTTCTTTCCATAAGGGATTTGCCTGTACGTGGGTCGATAAGTTCGGGAAATTCGTTGAGCACGTCGGTCATTTCGTTGCCACGTTCACCGCAACCGATGTAAACAACGATGTCGGCATCCGCCCATTTTGCAATCTGGTGCTGGGTAACGGTTTTACCGCTGCCGAAGGGACCGGGAATAGCCGCAACACCGCCTTTTGCAATGGGAAAAAGGGTGTCAACAACTCTCTGTCCCGTTAAAAGAGGCTCTTTGGGTGAAAGTTTCTTGGAATAGGGTCTGCTCTTTCTTACGGGCCATTTCTGCATAATACCGATGCCGTGTTCCTGACCTTTTTCGTCAAGGATAATTGCAACAACATCTTCAACGGTGCAAGTGCCCCCCGTAATTTCCTTGATAATGCCGCCGAGAGTCGGAGGAAGCATAATTTTGTGAGATACGATGTCAGTTTCCTGCACCGTGCCGATAATGTCACCGCCGTAAACTCGTTCACCGACAGACACGGCAGGTTCGAAAACCCACTGTTTCTCTCTGTCAAGAGAGGGCACCTCAACACCTCTTTCAAGGTTGCTGCCCGTTTTTTTCATTATCTCTTTAAGAGGTCTTTGTATACCGTCAAAGATACTGCCGATAAGACCGGGGCCGAGTTCAACGCTTAAAGGCTCACCCGTTGACTCAACCTTTTCACCCGTTCTTATGCCCGAAGTTTCTTCGTAAACCTGGATTGAGGCTTCGTCACCGTGCATTTCGATAACTTCACCGATAAGGTTTTTGTCACTTACTCTGACAACGTCAAACATATTTGTATTTCTCATTCCCGATGCAACAACAAGGGGACCCGAAATTTTAGTTATTGTTCCGCTATTCATAATTTAATCTTACCTCCTATGGCGACGGAAATCTTCAGTGCCATATCAATCAAGAAGTGCCGAACCGACGGCACGGATTACCGAATCGTTGATGCTCTGCATACCCTGACCCGTATTGCCACGGACTCCGGGAATGAGAATCACCGACGGGGTAACATTATCCTTGATTTTATCTATTTCATCTTTTAAAAGTGAAGCGTATTCCTCCGTTATGAAAACAACGGCATAATCTTCACCTGAAATTTTTGAGAAAACCGAAAGGGCTTCGTTTTTATCGGTAACACTGTGAGTTTCAAGACCGATTGATGCATAGCCGCACACACTTTCTCTGTCACCTAAAACCGCAATCTTATGCATTGACAGTGCTCACCCTTTCTTTGATTTCTTCCGCACTTTTACCAACGCTCAAGGCAGAAAGAATTAGTCTGACATTTTTGATTTCACCCGTTTTTCTGTAATAATAGGAGCATACGGGGTCGAAACCGAAAGATGTATATTTTGCCTTTGAAAGAAGTTTGTAAAGGTTTTCGTCGCACCACTTTTCATAGTGTATACTGCCCTTTTTATATTCTTCCACACCCTTTGCGTAGGGCGTTTTAGCAAGGAAAGAATAAAGTTCTTCCTCCCCCGAAAGAGAAAACTTCAGAAGGTCTTCTCTTCTTAATTTCACACATTCGCCGATAGCCGACGAAGCAAAATCGGGATTTTTCTTTATCGCATTTATACGCAGTGCTGTTTTGATATTAGCCGTATCGCATAAAAAGCCGCATACATCATTTGTAAGGCTTGTCTTTTTGCTTTTTGCATAGTCACAAAGGCACTCAAGGGCGGCTCTGTCAATAATGATTTCCGCAAGTTGACCGTTTTCCGTCACAAGAGCCGTTTCATAAGCCTCTTTTGCACTTTCTCCCATTTTACCGCCGATGGATCTGAATGAGTGCGAAGCAACATTTTCTGTCAGTTTCTCTAAATCAAGACTTGTGGGAGTGATATAGTAATCTTTTGGACTGACAGATGTAAAGTGGCATTTCACCGCCGCTTTTATGTTAAAAAAATCGTTGAGCACACAGAGCAAATCAAGTTCTTTTTTGTCGGGTACGCTTTCCGAAAGCAGAGTCCACAACTTGTCGCTCTGGGCTTTGATATAGGAATTTATACTGCCCTTTTCTTCAATCCACCCAAGACTTATGAGTTCATTGACGGCTTCCTGCACACTTTTCATTTCGCAGAGTTTCGTAAGCGTACTGTCAGAAAGCATATATTTTTCCCGTGAGCGAAGCCTTGCAACGCAGTAAGCATAATGAATGTCTTTCATTTCTTTCACCTCAGGAAAAAAGTTCTTTACTGAGCATATCTTTAAGGCTGTCCATTTCCTCGTCAAAAACGGCTTTCAGGGTACAGTTGACCTGAATGTCACCGTAGTCAAGGATAAATCCGTTTTCAATATCCGCCGCCTTTTTGCTTATGAGAACTGCCGACGTTTCATAAACTTCTGCATTGATTTTATCCTGGAAATCTTCTGGAAGTCTGCCCAGGTCGTAACCGCCAAGTTGCATTGTACATTCCCCGGGCTGAACGTTTTTCACAAGAAGTTTAAAGAGCATATCGAAGTATTCCTCATCGGAAAACTTTTCAATTTCCTCGTAAGCGGCTGAAATAATGTCATTAAGGATAGCGTTTCTTATTTCAAGATAGCGGTTTCTCGTTATTGATTCCGCCATACCTTTGGCAGTAGCGTTTCGTCTGTCTGCCTCTTTTTTTGCCTTGGAAACGATTTCCTCTGCTCTTTCTGCAGCCTCTGCTCTGGCAGAAGAAATCATATCTTTGACCTTAATATTAGCCTGAAGAAAAATCTCATCACAGTTCTGCTTTGACTGTTCGATGATTTTTTCTGTTATCTTTTCAAGACCGGTCATCTTGTTATCTCCTTTTTTCCCCGATTAAACTGCAATTCTGAAAACTGCGATAAAGGAAATGAGAAGTGCAAGAACTGCGTAGGTTTCAACAAGAGCCGCAAGAGTCATAGCCTTTGCTGTCTGTGAAGCGTCTTTTGCAATCATTGAAACACCCGAAGCGGCAACTCTGCCCTGATAAATTGCAGAGAAGTAACCTGCAATTGCAATGGGCATACAAGCGGCAAAGAAGTAAAGTCCCTGCTGCCAGGAAAGAGCGACAGGTGCGCCTGTAAGAAGTCCCGTTTTAATGAAAACCAAAAGTGCAACAAGGAAACCGTAAAGACCCTGTGTACCCGGGAGAATCTGAAGAATGAGAACTCTGCCGAAAAGTGAGGGTTCTTCTGTTAAAAGACCTGCACCCGCTTCACCGACAAGACCTACGCCTTTTGCCGAGCCGATACCTGCAAAACCTGCCGCAAAGGCTGCACCTAATACTGCTAATACCATACCGAGATTATCCATTTTATTTATCCTCCTTGATTGTAAAGAATTTTGAATTGATTTTAAAGGGCGAGAAGTTTCTGCCCTGACCTTCGTAAAACTTTGAGAAAAACTCAACATACTGAAGTCGGTTTGTATGAACGTAAGTTCCGATTAAGTTAATTGCAATGTTTATGATGTGACCGATGAGGAATATAATTATAAAAGCAAAAATATTTCCGAACATCGCCGCAAGAAGATTTACAACGTTTGCAATTACACCCGTAACAAGACCCAAAGCGAGAAGTCTTGAATAGGAAAGCACGTCGCCTAAATATCCCGAAGCGGTGTTGTACAAAGCGTAAAGACCGCCGCCGAGTTTACCGACGATATTTTTACTGCTTCTGCCTGCCGTCAGTACGATGAGCAAAGCACCTGCGGCAAGAAGGGGCATACCCCACTTTTTAACTGAATCGGAAATTGTGAAAATGAAACCGCCGCCGAAAATTGCAAAACCTATAAGGAATATGCAAACGGGTATGACGTCAAAAATTGCACTGACGTAATTCTTCTCTTTAACCAGGGAATAAAACCTAATCATATTACCTGCAAGAAGATGTATAACGCCGAAAATGAAGCAGTACATAAGAAGTTCCATACTGTTATTCATAGGTTCAAGCCAGATGGCAAGACTCGGTGCAGTTTCAAAACCTAAAAAGGTTGTGCAGATTGTGGGTATCAGATCGCCGAACCAGCCACCGAAAAGAGCACCCCAGATAACCGTGGAAATACCCGAATAAAGAACCATATCTGCGTTCTTTTTCATATTGCCCGTAACTTTCAGTTTCTTCTTTGCAAAAATTGCAAATATAACCATTAAAAGCCCGTAGCCCGCATCGGAAAGCATCAGACCGAAGAAGGCGTAATAGAAAAAGGACATCACGGGGTTAGGGTCAACGTCTTTGTTTGAAGGGTGGGAGTACATATCCGTTATACTTTCAACACCTGCGGCAAAACTGCCGTTTTCAATCAGGACGGGTACGTCTGCCCCCTCATAGTCGGGCTCGGAAAGTTCCGTCTGCGCCGTAAACCGACGCTCAATTTCAAACTTGATTTCCTCTGCCTTTCTTTCGGGAAGATAACCTCTGACAACAAAGGTCATTTCACTCGTTGCCGCATTTTCTACGGCGATGTATTTTTCTTTCTGTGCCGAAAGATAATCACTGAAAAATCTGATTTCATCGTAATTATCTTTGAAAAGTTCAATTTGCGACTTTATGTTTTCTGCCTGCTTTTCTTTTTCCTTTATCCTTTCCCTGCAATCTTCAATTGCCTTTTCGGGAAGACTCGGCGCTATTTTGTCGGGAACGGAAAAGCCTTTGGATTTGAGTATTTCTTCCACTTTTCCGCCGCTGCTCTGATGACAGACGATAACGGCACAGGTGAGCATTTTTCTTTTTGACACAACCTGAACGGCAACATCTTCAATTTCACCGTCGCTCTCTTTTATAAAAGAAAGGATTTCTTCTGCAGTATACTCTCTGCCGAAAGTGCCCACGAAAATATTTGTTGTCATTGTTCTTTTCGATGCCATCGGAATATCAAGACCTATCCAGGGCTCGTAGTATGCAATCATTGCCTGTTCGTGAAGTATTTCGCCTTTGAGCCGCTCGTTCTCACTTTCAAGGAAAAGCAGTTCATCACAAGCGGAAAGGATTTCGTCTGCCTTGTCGGAAAGGAGTTTATAGTCGTTATAGGAAATTTCTTTGCAATCGGAAAAGGACTCTAAAAGTGACTTTTTAAGTTCGCAATGCTTTTCAAGAATTTCATAAGCCCTGACGGTCTTTTCCCGCTTTTTCTCAAACTGCTTTACAATAGTTTCCGTGCGGTACTTTGTCAGTTCTTCGTCCGTTACATCTTCAAGTTCGCTGCAACCGCATCTTTGAAGGAATTCAATGAGTTTCTTACTTTCACTCAAAAGGGACAAAACCTCAAAATGCAGAAGTTTGACTTTTGCCAAAACAGCACCTCCTTACTTTTAAGAATAAAACCCGATCTGTTATATCGGAATTTGTAAATTTAAAACTAATTCTAACGCAAAAATTAACCCGAGAAAACCTTTCCGTCACTTCGTGACACTTCCTCTGACAGCAATTTTGCATTCAGTAACCCTATTCAGTTCAACAACTTATCAAATATCATCTTTATGGCTTCATCATAAAGTTTTTCCGTGTCGGAAATGGATTTCTTTTCACGAAGTTCCGCAAGTTTTTCTGCCTGCTTCACAATGCCCACAGCCGAATATTCAGCGTCACTCAAAATGATATTCGCTTCCTTTTCTGCCTGTTCCGTGGCAGATTTGATTATTATATTACACTGAATTTCAGCGTCACTTATCATTTTTTCTGCGGCTTTTTTAGCCTTCTGCTCCATCTCTCTGCCTGCACTTTCTGCGGCAAGAACGGTTTTTATCATATCTGCTGCCATAAAGGTACGCCTCCGACATCAAATCTAAAAATATCTGTAATGCAAAGAGTTATACTCTCCTGCGACAAAGGCATAGCCGAGGCTTTCATAACAAGGGAAACGAGAAGAAGAACAACAAGAACAAGAGCCACAACGGTGACAATGATCATCTTCTTCACATCGGCAGACTGCCTTGGTTTAGGTTTTCTTATTTCGGGCAACGAGGCATATTTTACTGCCTTTTTTCCCTGCTTTGCTTTAGGAGTCTTTTGGTAAACGGGTGAAATTTTGGGAATGGTAATCTCCTCTTTAAGCGAAACCGCAGGAGTCACCTCCTCGGCGTTTTCCTCCTCACCCTGAGATTCATACTCGGGTACGATAACGGCTTCTTCAATTTCGTACTCCTCGTCAATGGGGGCTACGGAATAAACCTCGTCGTAAACCGCTTCTTCAAAAGGCTTGTTTGCAAGAGCGTTTTTAAGGTCTGAAAGCATCTGGTTGGGGGTGAAATATCTTTCATTGATATTATAGGAACAAGCCTTTGAAATTATTTTCCACAGTTCATCACTTGCAAGGGCAGGTCTTTCCAAAGTTACCCCCTGAACACGCATCTGTGTTGCAGTATTAAGGGAGTTCACCGTTACTGCTTCAGGGTAGGTCGGGGCAAAGGGAAGACGGTTGCGGTTAGTGAGCATATAGAGAATAAGACCCAAAGAATA
>CAYNIN010000039.1:0-13855 GCA_964397395.1 uncultured Faecalibacterium sp. | reverse complement strand
TGCCAAAGGAAAATAATATTCTTTTATCTATTGTAAAAAGCATAAATCTGTTGTATAATATTATGGATTATCGTCAAGGAGGAAGCCTATGTTTGAAAATTCGGCTGTAAGCAGTTCTTTCAGAAACTCAATAGAAACCGCCCTTAAGGCTTCCCGCTTTCCCCATGCGGTGATTTTTGAAGGCAGCGATGAAAAGACACGCCTTGATGCCGCAAAGGAAACGGCTAAAACTCTTTTGTGTAAAGGTGCCGTAAAGCCCTGCAACAACTGCTCTGCCTGTCTTAAAACCGAAAGCGGCTCTCACCCCGACCTTCATATTCTCGGAAAAGGTGACGGTAAAATCATTAAAGTTGATGCCGTCAGAGATATTAAAGCAAAGGCTCTGATTTATCCCAACGACAGTGACAAGAGCATTTTCATCATCGACGGTGCCGAATTTATGAACCTTCAGGCACAGAATGCTTTGCTTAAAATTTTTGAAGAACCTGCAAAGCACGTTTCTTTCATACTCACCTGCTCTTCAAAATCCGCTTTGCTTGAAACGATCATCTCAAGAGCCGTCTGCTACACTTTAGGTGAAGAAAAAAGCAACACCGAAGAAAGCGAAGAACTGCTTCTTGCAAGAGAAACGGCAAGGGAACTTTTAAGAATTTACGTTAAAGAAAACGAGTTTGCTTTTTTAAAGAAAACTGCAATATTCTTAAAGGATAAAGCCTTTTTCCTTTCCGTTCTTGAAGAAATGATACCCGTTGTAAGAGATGCGGTAATTCTGCAAAACGGCGGTAAAGATACAGTCAGTCACGGCAAAGACGAGGCACTTCTTTTAAAAGACGGTATTACAAGAAAAAAAGGGCTTGAAGTTATGGAGGCTCTGCAGAATCTTATTGACGATATAAAGAAAAACGCAAACCACAATTTAAGCATAACAAGATTTTCATCTGTATTATACGGTATAAAATCCAATTGAGAAAGGATGACGAAAAAAATGGCAGAAGTTGTTTCCGTCAGATTTAAAGACGTGGGTAAAAATTATCATTTTGCCCCCCGGGGACTCACTTTGAAACGTGGGGACAAAGTTATCGTAGAAACGGCAAGAGGCATCGAGTACGGTGAAGTTACCATCGGCAACAGAGAAATAAACGATGAAGAACTCACCTCTCCCCTTAAACCCGTTTTAAGACTTGCAACGGACAAAGACCTTCGCACCGTTGAAGAAAACAAGGTTAAGGAAAAGGAAGCCTTTGAAATCTGCGGCAAAAAAATTACAGAACACGGCCTTGAAATGAAACTTGTTGAGGTTGAATACACCTTTGACAGAAACAAAATCCTTTTCTATTTCACCGCCGACGGCAGAGTTGACTTCCGTGAACTCGTAAAAGACCTTGCCGCCATTTTTAAAACAAGAATTGAACTGCGCCAGATCGGTGTCAGAGATGAAAGTAAGAAAGTTGGCGGTCTCGGCGTATGCGGAAGACCTTTCTGCTGCAACACTTTCCTGGGTGACTTCCAGCCCGTTTCAATCAAGATGGCAAAGGAACAGAGCCTTTCATTGAGCCCCGTTAAAATAAGCGGCACCTGCGGAAGACTTATGTGCTGTCTTAAATATGAGCAGGAAGCCTACGAGCACCTTCTGCGTGTCACTCCCAAATGCGGTGCAATTGTTGAAACAAGCGAAGGTAACGGCACCGTTGTTGACGTAAATCTCCTTACGGGTATGCTCAAAGTTTCCCTTGAGAAAAAGCCTGAAGCGGCACCCATTACCGTTAACAGAAAGCAGGTAAAAATCATCAGGGATTCTCACATCAAAGTTGACAAAAAAGAACTTGAGGCTTTAAAGGGCATTGAGTAAATGAAGAATGTTAATACAACAAAGTAGGGGCGACCATTGGTTGCCCCGTTATTTTTTGCATCACCTAAACAATAAAGTCAGCCTCAAAATTCAGGCGGGCGACCATTGGTTGCCTCTACTGTATATATTTTAATTATATAAAAATGCGGCAACGGATTTCTCCGTCACCGCCCGTTGTGGTGGAATTTTGCATTTATTATTCGTCTTTGTCGTAAAGGAAAGATTTGAGAATCTCTTTGTTTTTCTCCATATCCAATTTAAGCACCTGCTGACCCGATGCCCAACCGTCTGACCAGGTACCGCTTGCGGGAATCTGCTGCTGCTCGATGTCGTAGGTGAGAAGTTTCACCGCACTGCTCATACCAAGCCCGAGAAGTTGGTTTCTTGTCATATCGGCTGAAATATGGGGTACGGTGTCTGCCACAGTGCCCAGAAGGGTAAAGATGTCCGTCTTCATCGCCTTTGAAATAATGGCGGAAATGACCTTTCTCTGTCTTTCGGTGCGCTTGAAGTCGTTGTCAAGGTGACGGATTCGGCAATACCAGAGTGCCGTGTTACCGCTGAATTCATTTGTACCCTCAACAATTTCCTGACTTTTGATTTTAACCACTTCTTTAAGATACTTCGCTTCTGCCGCCGTTACGCCCTCAACGGTAATACCGCCAAGTCCGTTAACAAGAGTTTTGAAAGCGGAAAAGTCAATCATAACGTAATTGTCAATGTCAACCCCGAAGTTATATTCAATGGTGTCCATTACAAGTTGGGCACCGCCATAGGCAAACGCCGCATTGAGTTTTGTGCTGTAACCCTTTGAGGGAATGTAAACGTAACTGTCACGCAGGAATGAAGTAAGTTTAATTTTCTTGTTGCTCTTATCAATGGATAAAAGTATCATTGTATCCGAGCGCTCACCCGAAACTTCATCTCTGCCGTCGGAGCCGAGAAGAAGAATATTTTTAACGCTGTTGCTTGAAGCAAGGGTACTTTCGTCAACATAGGCGTTAGGCACAATACCGTCGTCGTAATTTATTCCGCCAAGAGCATAATAGCCGTAGCCGAAAATTGAAACTACAAGCACAAGAACAAGGGCGAGCACTGCAATAAGGGCTTTTTTCTTGCCCGACATACCGTTTTTCTTCGGCGGGTTGGAAGTTCTCACCTGCTTAACGGGTTTCTTATTATTCTGAACCGCATTGCCGCTTACTCTTGCGCCCCGAGGTGCTCTTGAAACCGTTCCCTGTGCCGTCTGTCCGAGAGCGGCTGACGGAGTTCTGTTCTGAGCAGAGGGAGTGCTTCGTCTTATTATTACGCTATCGTCAGTTTTTACACCTTTATATTCAGGCGCTTTATAACTGTTCATCTCGGGCTCCTCGCCGTTATCCGACGATTCGGATATGCTTTTGGGTGTTCTTCGGCGAATATCTTCCGCTTCGGAAATGAGAGGCTTGTCCGTCTGTGAATAAAGGTTATCTCCCGGAGCACTTTCCTCAGATCTGAATCTGTCAGAAGAAAAAGCACTTGCTGAAGATGTTTTTTTGAAGTTCAGTTCAAAGTTTTCATCAAAGTAGTCTGTATCTTTAAAAGGGTCGGGTGTAATTCTTCTTGAATAATCGCCGTCGCCGTTAGTGTTTCTTTTGTTTTTATCGGAAAAATAAATATCTCCCATACTTTCCTCCCGTGTTTTTTTGAAAAATGTCTGCTTTCGTCTTTGTGACATTCTATACCATAAATTTTAAAAAAACAATAAATTTTTTCTTAAAGTTATCTGACAATTTTTTCTGCCACTCGTTTTGTGCTGCAAGTGTCGGTAAAATCAAAGTTATAATCTCTGAAACGGGCATTCCTCTCTCTGTCGAAAGGCAGACGCAAAGCCTCAATGAGTTCCTCTGTGTTTTGTGCCATAGGGCCCGGAATATCCCTTTCATAGTCTATGTAAAAATCACGTCTTTGTCTGTACCACTCAAGGTCGGGACAGTAAAAGACCGTCTTTCTTTCAAGCAAAGAAAAATCCATACAGATTGAAGAATAGTCGGTAATAAGCACATCTGTTGCAAGAAGAAGTTCCCTCACATCTTCATATTCCGTAACATCGGTAATGCCCTCAAAAGAAGGTGTTGAGGAGTGCACCTGGGGGTGAAGCCTTATGAAAATTTCATATTCATCGGAAAATTCATTGAGCAGTCTTTCAGCATCAAAGGAGTCGAGAAGTCTTTCGTCCTGCTCTTTTTCATCTCTGAAAGTGGGAGCATAGAGCATAACTTTTTTTCCTTTTGCCTTGGGGTAAAGTCTTTCAAAGTTTTCTCTTGCTTTGCAGGCATTTTCCTTTGTGAGAATATAGTCGGCTCTGGGAGCGCCCAAAGGCAGAATTTTTTCCTCGGGTATACCGAATGCTTTTGAGTAAATACCCATAAGATTTTTACTTGAGCAGATAAGAAAATCCGTCTTTTCCGCACAGGCAATTTCTCTTTTTCTCACAGAATCGGGTTGAGGAATATCAAGACCTATTTTCTTGAAAGCGCCCTCGCCGTGCCAGAGTTGAGTCACAACAGTATCCTTACTGAAATTAAGATAACCCAAAGGCATAAAATTATCGTTGAGAAAAACATATTTACTCGTAGCAAGAAGCCTTGCCTTGACAAAAAAGAATCTGACAAGGGCAAGAGGCTTTTTCAGAGAAAGGTCTTCTCTTGTAATAAGCACGAAGTCATATCTGTTTTTTTCCTTGAGATAATTATAAACAGAGCCAAGGGAGTCCCTGAAATTTTCGTTATGCATTGAAATCAACGCAATCCTGTTTTCTTTCACCTTGAAGAAAAGACGGCTCACATTAAAAATCAGTGCATAAAGAAGGTACAGTAATTTTTTCATCAGAATTTTATTCCCCACTTCAAAAAGTATTTGATAATTGAAGTTACGTGAATCATAAGCAGTTTTTTGCTTTTCTTGCTTTCTCTTTCCCAAAGGTGATAAACGCACGCAAAGGGACAGTAGAGAGCCTTATATTTTTCTGCAACACGTCTTGCTATGTCGCAGTCTTCAAGATACATAAAAAATCTTTCGTCAAATCCGCCGAGTTCCTTGAAAACGTCGGTACGGAAAAACATAAAGCAACCCGTTGCGTTGGTAATTTCAAAAGGCTCTTTTTCTTCCTCTTTATCCAGCATACAGTACTCCGTTATGAGTTTTGACGGTTCCTTATCCTTACGGTAAAGGAAATGAGCGCCAAGGTATCGTACCGTAGGGTTACGCTTTGCAAGGTGCTGTTTCGTGCCGTCTTCAAAAAGAATTTCGGGAGAAAGAAGTCCCGCACTTTCGTTTTTATCGGCATAGGCAGAAAGTTCGGTGATAACATCACTTTTAAGAAGTATGTCGGGATTTATAACCACGTGATATTTCGAAGAAAGGAAAGGTATAACCTTATTATGTCCCGCACCGAAGCCGTCGTTGCTTTTAGGCTCAACAACGGTAACTTCGGGGAAGTTTTCCCTTATGTAGTCTGCCGTGCCGTCGGTGGAATTATTATCAACGACATAAAGTTCAAAAGGTACACCCTTTGTATTTTCAAGGACAGAGGCTATTGTCTGCCCGATTTTATCCTTACTGTTATAAGTGACGATACAGCCGCTTACTGTGTAGTTTTCCATTTTTTCCACCTCATTTTTTCTCTTTATATTCTATTTCCATCTGTGAGCAAAGATATTCGTCACTCATACAGTGCATATCCGAAACGCCCTCGCTCATAAGAGTGTAAAGTTCAGACTTGTAAAAAAAGTCAAGAGCCTGACCGAGAGTAATATTCATTTTTTTTGAAAACAGTTCAATTACCCTTGCATACTTTTTCTGAAGTAAAACGGGACTTGCATTCATATGTTTTCGCTCCCTTCAAATCGCAAAACATTAAGAGCCTTCTGTGTGCGAAGACAAATCTGCAGATTAGGTTTTTCATAACGAAGACGTTTGATTGCTTCATTTTTATCAATAAGGTTTTCAAAATAAAGTTCAACGGTATTGAAAACCTTATCGTTTGCCACACCGCCGATAACGATATCGTAGTCGGTTTTGTCTTCTCCCTTGCGGCAGGAAATAATAAAATCAAGCCACTGTTCAGAGTAAGACTCAAAGTTGAGTATATTTAAACCGTCACAGGCTTTTTCGTCAAATTCATATTTTGATACAACGGCTTTTTTGCCCGTGCGTTTGAATTTCATACACCACTTGACCGCCTGCTCAAAAATGGGAGTTGTGTAAAAACCTTTACCGAAATCAACATTAAGCCTTGAATGACTCAGGTCGGGAGTTTTAATCTCTTTATATGAGCCGTGATAAAGCGTCATAATATTATTCCCCTTTCATCAAGAAGACCGGTTAATTCATCAACTATTCTTTCTTTGCTCTGAGTGTGCAGAACTTCATATTCAGGCACAATGTAAGAAAAGAGAATATCGCTTTTTTCGGCAAATGCCCGATAAACTTCCCGTGAATCCACACCCTTTTTCATCGCTACATTTTCAATACAGAACACGGCAAACTCAAGTTCTTTTAAGTTTTTGATATTTTCACGGGAAAGCATTTCTTCCACCTCATTTTTTAAGTATGACTCTTTTGTAAAGTTTGAGTATAAGGTATCTTCTCCAGGCAAGTTTCTGCGCCGTGGAAGTTGCACCGCCCGTCACGTTTCCGCCGTGAACACGGTAGTAAATCAAAGGCAGGTCAATGAACTTCACCTTGCCGTAAATTTCGCCCATAAGACCAATCCACTGGTCATGCATGGGAATGTTGCGGGGAATGGGCATAATCTTTTTGAGAAGCCGTCTGTCAAAAGCCATACAGCAGCCCATATATGAATTTTTCAGTATATTACGCAAAACGCCCTTTTTACTGCCTCTTTTATCAAAGAAAGAATATTCTGTGATATTCAGTTCGCCGTCGGTAACGTAAGCGTTGTGAAGCACCAGGTCGTAGCCCTCGTCAAAGGCTTCCGTAACCCTTTTGACTTTATCGGGAAGCCACACATCGTCCTGGTCGCAAAGAAAGATTTTATCCCCTTTGCAATATCTTATGGCGTTGACAAAATTTGAAACGACACCTTTGCCCTTGCCCTCAACATAGATAACTCTGCTGTCTTCGGTGGCAATTCGTCTGACGATTTTTTCCGTCATACCCCCGGGTCTGTCGTCGGAAACGATAATTTCATCATCGTGGGAAAGTTGAGGCAGAATTGAATTTATCTGCTGCTCGATATATTTTTCGCCTTTGTAGGCGGCAAGTGCAACGGATATCATTTTAATTCCTCCGTAAAATACATATATATTTTGATTATACCACCCATAGAAAATTTTTACAAGTGAATTTTGTTTATATATTGTTATATGCGTATGTTTTTCTGCAAAGCAGAAGAAATGTCATATACATTATCATACACAGTATCAGTTTCATTATCAGCATCGGCATTTTCATGTGCTTTCGGTATACCTTTTATAACTGTGATGCTTTAGGTATAATCAGACATAAGAAAAGAGCAAGGTTTCCCCTGCTCTGTCTTTATCTGAAAAATCTGATTTTGTCCGTAACTTCAATGCCCAGGTCTGCAAGGTTTTTATAGCCTTTTATGAAAAGGTCATCTTCAAGATAAGCCTCGGGGTAATGGGCGTCAATACCAACAACGGCTTTCGGTTTATATTCTGCGGCAATAGCCCAGAATGCAGGGTAAGGATAACCCTCTTTGCCGTCATTTATTGAGTGTTTGAAGCCGAGAAGATTATACTCAACGGGAGTGTCTGTTTCAATGGCTTTTTCAATGATGGCTCTTGAAATTTCCTCGCATTTTTCATCGAAAACGGGATAACCTCTCATGAAAATATCCGGGTGGGCAACATAGGAGAAAAGTCCTGTATCAAGGGCTTGGAGAATATCTCTTTTATAAATTTCAAGATCTTCTTTGTCTGTCAGGTTGCCGTTGTATTTATACCCCACCTCGTCGGTGCTGAAATGATGACCCAGAATAATATAGTCAATGCCGTACTCCTCAATTTTCTCTTTGAGCCAGGGCATATATTTGGGGAAATATTCACATTCAAGACCGAGTTTTATACTGATTTTATCCTTATACTTTTCCCTTAAACTTTTCACGCTGTCACAGTACTGCTTAAACTCATTTTCGTGCATACGCATATGAGAAACATAGCCGTCAAAATTCCAGGGACTGTGGTCGGCAAAGCCGATTTCATCGAAACCTGCCTCAATTGCCGCAAGGACATACTGTTCATCTTCGCCCTTTGCGTGAAAGCAACGGACTGTATGGGTGTGGTAGTTATACTTTTTCATTGTGTCACCTTATTCAAGTATGTTGTCCATATTGTAGAAACCTGCGTCCTGGGAAACAAGGAACTCTGCCGCAGATAATGAGCCTTCGGCAAAAAGATTTCTGTTTTCCGCCTCGTGCTTAAGGGTGATAACCTGACTGCCCATAGCGAAAATGATTTCGTGAGTACCCACTTCGCCGCCCATACGCAGAGAATGGATACCGATTTCTTTCTCTGTACGTTTGCCGTTTTCGTGTCTGCCGATATTATATTCACTGTCGGTGCGTACACTCTTTATACTGTTTGCAAGAAGAAGTGCCGTACCCGAGGGCACGTCAAGTTTCTGATTATGATGCTTTTCTATAATTTCAATATCACATTCGGGAAGTGCCTTTGCGGCAATTTTTGCAAGGCAGGAAAGTATTGCAACACCCAGGGACATATTCTGTGAATAGAAAAGAGGGATTTTCTTTGAAGCATCTCTTATCATTTCCGTTTCTTGAGCCGTCTGACCCGTTGTGGCAATAACAAGGGGCAATTTGTTTTCCACTGCATAAGTTACAACCGTATTTGTTGCAAGATGGTTTGAAAAGTCGATAACACAGTCTGCCTCGCAATTACATTCTTCAAGGCTTTTATAAATGTTTCTGCTTTCATCTGTGTCAAATTCAAGGCTGACTTTAGCCGCAAGGGTATGTTTTTTGCCGTTTTCAATAAGGGCACAGAGTACCTGACCCATTCTTCCGCCTGCACCGTTTACTATAATTTTCATTTCTTTCACCTTCCAAAAGAAGCGAACAAGGCAATGTACGCTTCGTCCGCTTCAGCATTTTAATTATACGTCGATACCTACTTCTCTCATTCTTTCAAGAAGAACTGCTTTGTGCTCGTCTTCCATAACTGTAAGAGGAAGTCTTACATAGTCTTCGCAGAAGCCCATAGCCGCCATAGCTGCCTTTGCAGGAATGGGGTTAACTTCGCTGAACAAAGCTTTGATAAGTTTGAAATACTTGAACTGCAGTTCAGCGGCGCCCTTGATGTCACCTTCAAAGAATTTCTTGCACATAAGGCTTGTTTCCTTGGGTGCAACGTTTGAAACAACGGAGATAACACCCTTGCCGCCGATTGACATAAGAGGAACGATCTGGTCGTCGTTACCGGAATAAAGATCAAGTTTGTCACCGACAAGGGACATTGTTTCGGTGATTTTATCAATCTGACCGCTTGCTTCCTTGATACCCTGAATCATGGGGTGTTCGGCAAGTACGGCATAGGTTGCAGGTTCAATGTTGACACCTGTTCTTGAGGGCACGTTATAGAGAATAACGGGCACTGTACTTGCGTCGGCAATTGTGGTGAACATTTTGATAAGACCCTTCTGGGTTGCCTTGTTGTAGTAAGGTGTTACAACAAGAACTGCATCGTAACCGATTTCGCAGGCATACTTCGTAAGATCAATTGCATAACTTGTGTCGTTTGAGCCTGTACCTGCGATCATGGGAACTCTGCCCTTTACAACGTCAATGGCAAATTTGAGAACCTCTCTGTGTTCTTCATCGCTGAGGGTTGCAGCCTCGCCCGAAGTACCTGCGATAACAAGACCGTCGATACCTTCTTCAATCTGCCAATTGAGAAGTTTTTCAAAGTTTTCGTAGTCAACACCGTTTTCGTTTGTCGGTGTAATAATTGCTGAGGCAGCACCTGTAAAAATTGGCTTTCTTTCCATTGGTTTATACTCCTTTACTCTTTTATACTTTATTAAGGGCACAACTACCCATAAAAAATGGGCGTTGTACATATCATTCTGTGCAACGGCCCTGCTGATTGATTTATTTGTGACAAAAGTCAACTAATCAATTACAATAGCACTCCGCACATTTGCGACAGTCGGCAAAATCTTATTTTCGCCGCCCAGAATGTCTTTCGCCTGACACCTTCGGCAGTTTCCCCTTTCACACACAACAGACCTTGCGCAAGCCCTTAAAGTTGTGAACTACTGATGATAAACTGCACCTCTACTTAATTGAACTTATTCAGTTTACTAAATATTATCATTTTTCGCTTATTATGTCAATAGATAAGATGCAAAAACAATGAAGATAATTACTCTTTTTTGCAGGAAAAATCGGGCATTTCCGTTTTGTGTATTTTGTATTTTGCACTTTGAGTGTTCTTTTTTCCGTAATCGCACCAGGCAACCGTATTTTCACTGTAAAGAATTGCCACAGAGCGTAAAACACCTTTTTGTTCGGGCGAAACGGAAGAAATATAGTTTCTTACCTTTTTGAGATTCGGGTCTAACACTTTCAGCCTTTCGGGAATAACTCCCGAATTGTTGGTCATCATTCGGTCAAGAAGCATTTTATCCCTTAAAACAAGAGAGTCAACCCCCGACAAAGAGGAAAAATAATCAAAGGCAAGACAAGTATACTTATCAAGAGGCATCGTCCCCTTTTCGCCTTTTTCTTCAAGGAAAAGAGCAAAGCCGTAAAACAGATCAAAAGGTGTTTTATCCGAAACAGAAAGCACATAGTCAAGGCTTTCGCCGAAACGGGAACTGTTATAAAGACGTTCAAGTTCATTTTCCGTTTTATGAAGAATTTCCGTTTCTTCTCGTGTTATGTAAGGCGTTGAATAAACCTCATAGGGCGGCTCGCCGCTATGCTCACAGGGATATTTTTCGGGGTTTTCACCCATAGGCGATCCGTGAAGAATTTTAAGGAAACCGAGTTGAAGCATATCGGCTTTGATGTAATACGCTCTGTTAAATCCTTTCACAAAACTTTCAAAATTTTCAAGAGGCAGACCTGCAATAAGGTCAATGTGAAGGTGGCAGTTCCTGAAGGACACAAGCTTTCTTATGTTCTCCGCCACTTTTTTCGTGTCTGTTTTGCGGTTTATTGCTTTAAGGGTTTCTTCATTAAAAGACTGTATGCCCGCCTCAAACTGCACAGAGCCTTTGGGCATACTCTCAATAATTGAAAAAAGATTTTCGTCAAGCAAGTCCGCCGCAATTTCAAAGTGGAAACATACACCTTCGGGTATTGACTTGCCGTAGTTTTCCCTTATAAACAAGAGGATTTCGGCGGCTCTTTCTTTGTTGCAGTTAAAGGTGCGGTCAACGAATTTTATTGTTTTTGCACCTTTTGCCGAAAGTTCGAGCAACTCTTTTTTCACTCTTTCCAAGGGGAAAAATCTCACCTTGCCCACCCTTCCCGAAAGACAGAAAGCACAACTGAAAGGACAGCCTCTGCTGCTTTCGATGTAAGCAATTCTGCCGCCGAGGGAGCCAAAATATTCCTCACAGTAAGGCGATGGAAAGACATAATTTTCTTTAGCCGAAGCAAAGGAAACAACGGTTTTGCCGTCTTTTATAAAGGACATTCCTTCGGTTTTGCAGGGTTTGCCTTCGAGAATATCGAGAAAGAAGAAAGGTAAAATATTTTCACCTTCACCGGAAGAAACAAAGTCAACGTAAGGGTTGTTTTCAAGAACTTCCCTTTGGTTGTATGCCACTTCGGGTCCGCCGAGGACAATAAGTGTATCAGGGCATTCCTTCTTGATTTTTTCGCAAAGAGAAAGAGTCTTCGTTATGTTCCAGATGTAGCAGGAAAAGCAGATGATATCCCCTTTCTGCAAAAGGATTTTCTTTAAAAGTTCACTCTGATTTTCGTTGACGGTGCCTTCAAGAACGGAAAATTCAATTCTGTCACCGCACTTTTCCTTGCAGGCGGTATAAAGGCACCAGGGTGCAAGGCAGGAGTGAATGTATTTTGAGTTGAGTGTTGCAAAAATAACTTTCATTTTATCACCGAAAAATATATTACCATAATAATCTTTACTTTTAAAGATATAAAGTTAAATTTATTATCACAAAAAATATTGCCAAAGTCATACAATTATGTTAAAATATATTGATTTTTTAATTTATACCCCTTTAACGAGGTGAACTATGGCTAAGAAAAAAGAAAACATAAGAAATTTCTCTATTATCGCTCATATCGACCACGGCAAAAGTACCCTTGCCGACAGACTTCTTGAACTGACGGACTCCGTTGCAAAGCGTGATATGTCGGCTCAGATTCTTGACGATATGGATCTTGAAAGAGAAAGAGGAATTACAATAAAGGCTCACGCCGTAAAACTCGACTACAAGGCAAAAAACGGTGAAGTGTACGAACTGAACCTCATTGACACCCCGGGTCACGTTGACTTTAACTATGAGGTTTCCCGTTCCCTTGCCGCCTGCGAAGGTGCAATTCTCATCATCGACGCTTCTCAGGGCATTGAAGCACAGACCCTTGCAAACACCTATCTTGCCCTTGACCACGACCTTGAACTCGTTCCCGTCATAAACAAAATCGACCTGCCTGCCGCCGAGCCCGACAGAGTTGCTTCCGAAGTTGAAGAAGTTATCGGTCTTGACTGCTCATCGGCTCCCAGAGTTTCGGCAAAAACAGGTGAAAACGTTGAAGACGTACTTGAAAGAATCGTCGCCGATATTCCTGCGCCCTCAGACTGCAACGACAAGGCTCCCCTTAAAGCACTGATTTTCGACTCTGTTTACGACAACTACAAAGGTGTTATCGTTTACGTAAGAGTTATGCAGGGTACCCTTAAAGCAGGTGAAACCATGCGTATGATGGCTACGGGCGCAGAGTTCAACGTTGTTGAAGTGGGCTATATGAGAGCAACGGGACTTGAACCTTGCAGTGAACTTTCCGCAGGCGAAGTAGGTTACATTACCGCCTCAATCAAAACGGTACGTGATGCAAAAGTCGGCGATACCGTAACGAAACTTCAAAGCCCTGCCGACGAGCCTCTCCCTGGTTACAGAAAGGTAAATCCCATGGTTTACTGCGGTGTTTATCCCGCCGACGGTGCCGACTACGAGGCTTTGCGTGACGCCCTTGAAAAACTGCAGCTCAACGATGCTTCTCTTTCCTACGAGCCCGAAACATCAGGCGCTCTCGGCTTCGGTTTCCGTTGCGGTTTCCTGGGTCTTCTCCATCTTGAAATTATTCAGGAAAGGCTCGAAAGAGAATATAATCTTGACCTTGTTACAACAGTACCCTCGGTTATTTATAAAATCCACCTTACCGACGGAAGTATTGTTGAAATTGATAACCCTACCCATTATCCCGAACAGGTCAATATTGACTACTGCGAAGAGCCTATCACCAACGCTCACATCTACTCCCCTGCCGATTACGTGGGTGCAATTATGGATTTATGCCAGGACAGACGAGGCGTTTTCAAGGATATGAAGTATATCACTCCCGACAGAGTTGATATCCACTACGAACTTCCCCTTAACGAAATTATCTACGACTTCTTTGATGCCCTCAAGTCAAGAACAAGGGGCTACGCTTCCTTTGACTATGAGATAAGCGAATACAGACGTTCATCTTTACAGAAAGTTGACGTGCTTCTCAACGGCGATATGATTGATGCTCTGAGTTTCATTATCCACTCGGAAAAGGCTATGGGCAGAGCAAGAAAGATTGCAGAAAAACTGAAAATTCATATACCCAGACAGATGTTTGAAATACCCATTCAGGTTGCCATCGGTTCAAAGGTTATCGCAAGAGAAACCGTCAAAGCGATGCGTAAGGACGTGCTTGCCAAGAGCTACGGCGGCGACATCACAAGAAAGAAGAAACTTCTTGAAAAACAGAAGGAAGGTAAAAAACGTATGCGTCAG
>CAYNIN010000038.1:0-14028 GCA_964397395.1 uncultured Faecalibacterium sp. | reverse complement strand
GACCCTACAACATTGTTGCATTTTTCTTAAGTTAATGACATTGCCTGAAAGGGGAGATGTCACAAAGTGACAGAGGGGTTCAATCAACATCCAACAAAAAGAAGGTACGCACTATGGAAAAGGATTATCACTACACCGAATTTTACCAAACCGCCAGAGAAATAATCGGCAACAAAACACCTCTTAAAGCAAACTGCGGGCTTATATGTGACAAGAACTGCTGTAAAGGTGACGAGAAAACGGGTATGCTGCTATTCCCTTTTGAAGAAACAGTTTTTAATGTTGCGGAAAAAGACGGCGTAAGACTTTGCGTATGCGGCGGTGAGTGCGACAGAGAGAAAAGACCTTTAAGCTGTGTGATATTTCCCTTTTTTCCCTATATGGATGAAAAGGGCAGAGTAAAAGCGGTTATTGATGTAAGAGGCAGGGGGATTTGTCCGCTTGTTGAATTTCAAGATAAGGTCAGGTTTAATAAAAGTTTTATAAGAAAAGTCGGAAGGCTCGGAAGATACCTTAAAAAAGATGAAAACTGCCGTCAATTTCTTTGGGAAACAAGCAGAGAAATTGATAAAATAAATTTGTTTATAAAATGAAGAATACCACCTGCAAAAACAGGTGGCATTGTTTTACTCGGGAATTTTCAGTTTCATACCGCTGTAAAGAGTATCGGAAGAAAGATTGTTGAGTTTCTTTATTTCATTATACCGACTGCCCTTACCAAGATATTTTGCGGCAATATCCCAGAGAGTGTCGCCTTTCTTTACGGTGTGAATACGATAGGATTTTTCCTCTTGCGGATAGATGATTTTTCCGTCGGGGTCAAAGACGAAGAATCCTTTGTTTTTGTCGGCGGCTTTCTTTGCATTTTCAAGGCTTCGGTAAGCACCGACCTGACTTTTACTGTCGGACCAATCTTTGCGCACACGGTAGAAGTTATCGGTGAGGTTTTCGGTATCGGCATTGCTTGTAGCGGTGCTTTCTTTTTCATTGAGAAGAGCCTTTACGTCACTGCGGAAAGTATCCATAGTTTTGCCGTGTTTTGTAAACCAGTGCATAACGTCGGCGTGATTAGTTGCCATGCCTTTTTTGTACCCTTCACAGTGACAGATTATGTCCTTTTCCCTAAGACCATACTTTTTGCAAAGGTAGGCGCAAAGTTCTGCCGCCTCGGTGTATACCTTGTTAAAATAGGCGCTGTCGGCAAGGGAGTCCTCACAGATTTCGAAACCTATATGAGTGTTGTTGGCAGTACCGCCTGCGTGCCACCCACGAAAATTCCAGGGCAGAGTCTGGTAAGTGGCAATACTGCCGTCTTCAAGTTTGCCGATAAATGCGTGAACACAGATTTCACGGCCTTCGGGGTGCTCGGTGTTCCAATGGTTGCCGTTTTTGTTTTTGCCGAGTTTTCCATCGTCGGGTCCGACATATCGCTTTAGATAAGGGTTGTCAGCGCCCGTTGAGTGTACCATAATACCCTTGACGGTGATTGTTTTTCCTGCCTTGTAGCAGGCGTTTTTTGTAAGAATAAGTTTTTGTAAATTCAATATGCAATCTCCTTAATTGCAATCTCATTCCATTTCGGAAGTGATTTCACTCCCTATATAAAATTATAGCAGATAATCTTAAAAGGGGTGTCCTTTTTATTGGACTTTGCATCTTGGCTATATGGCAAATTACAATAAACCAAAATGATTGATTTTGAAAAAGGTTTATGGTAGAATGAAATTGTTTAAGAATTCACTGCGGAGGTATGAATATGAAGAAAGTGACGAAGGGTCTGTTCTCTCTTGTGCTGGCATTTATCCTGTGCTTTTCTTCCTGTCCCCTGAGTGCTCTTGACGGCTTTGAAACGTGGACTGTTAAAGCCGAGGCGACAGCAGAAGAACAAACAGATATTGTTGCGGAACACAAAGTAATAACAGAAAATACGGTTACTCTTAAAACTCCGACTGTGTATTATTCTTCCGCACAAAGCACTGCGGAATATTCGGGTTGTTACGGCAATCAGCTTCAGGGTAATGCAAAGGGGATTTATGATGCTCTTGCTCTGGAGTACGGGGAAAAATACGGCTTTGATGAATGTGAAATCGAACTTGAGGAGCCTGTTACTTTTGAATTGGAAATGAAAGGTAATAAATTTGTTCAGAATGAGGATTATTTGGAGGCTTCGCAAACTGTTGCTGTTGATTTTCAGAATGCCGTTGACGCTTTTTTCTATGACTATGTCAATGTCTTTTGGATAAAAAGCGGACAGTATTTGTATTACATTGAAGCAGAAGGCAGTCAGGAGGAAGGTTATACGGGTATAATTGACTCTGTCATTTACATGCCGATGACTTACCATACCGATGAATTTGATGAATACGATGCAGCCGTCAGCAATGCCGTGACAAAAATCAAAGGCTCGGTTGCGGACATAAACGACAGATACGAAGTGGTAAAAGCAATACACGACTATATCTGTAATAACGCTTACTATAAACTGTCGGTTGTTGACTATACCGTACACAGTGTATACCCCTTTTTCGTCGGTGACGGCGGTATGGTCTGTGACGGCTATGCAAAAACTTTCAAGGTGCTTTGCGATGCTTTCGGTATTGAAAGTGCCTGCATAGGCGGCTATGCTTACAATTCCGATGGCGGCGAAGGTCACATGTGGAACTATGTGAAAATGGAAGATGAAAAGTGGTACCTTGTCGATACCACCTGGGATGACGGTGCCAAAGAAACAGATTACACATATTTTCTTGCAAGCGGAAATGCTTACGGATTATATGCTCCTTTGAGCGAGGAAAGATTTGAAATCAACACTTTTTCCGAGGCGGGTTATATGGCATTTGCTTATCCCGTGCTCAGTACAAGTGCATTTAAGCGCCATTATCATTCCTGGGAAAGTGATTATACCGTTGACACAGAGCCTACCTGCACCGAAAAGGGCAGTAAATCAATACACTGCACCACTTGCGCTTCAGTAAAGAACAAAGAAGAAATAGCCTCAAAGGGTCACAGTTATGTTCTGACAAGTAAGACAGAGGCTACTTACACCGAAAAGGCTACAAAAACTTATACTTGTTCTGTTTGCGATAAAATCAAGTTGAAAACTCTCGGATTCAAAGAACTTGATAAGGTAACTTCGCTTAAGGTAAGCAATGTCACAGATGACAGCGTAAAACTCACCTGGAGCAAAGTGACGGGTGCAGAAAAATATGAAGTTTCCTATAAATATTCGGGTGAAAATTGGCGAAGCGTTACCACAACGAAACGCAGCATTACCCTTTCAAATTTAAAATCGGGTAAAAAATACGCTTTCAGAGTAAGAGCCGCAGCAGGAAAAAACCTGGCTGAGTACAGCAGCATAGTAAAATGCACCACCTTCCCTGCAAAAGTAAGTAAAATTACTGCGGTACAGTCGGCTTCGGCGATTAAACTTAGCTGGAAAGCCGTTGAAGGCGCAACGGGTTACAGAGTTTATAAGTATAATCCCGAAAGCAAGAAATGGGAAAAGGTTGCAACAACAACGGCTGTAAGTTGTAAGGTAAAGAATCTTGATTCAGGCACTGTTTATAAATTCAGAGTAAAAGCCTATATAAAAGCAGACGGACAGACTCTCTGGGGCGAAGCATCAAGCACTTTCTCAGGGGTAACAAAACCTGCAAAGGCAAAAATAAGCAGTCTTACGGCAAAAAAAGCTTCTTTTGTTGCAAAGTGGAAAGAAACGGAAGGAGCCTCGGGTTATCTGCTTGAATATTCTTTGAAGAAAGACTTCTCCTCAAGAACAAAGATACTTGTAAAAGGCGGAGATACTCTTAAAAACACCGTTAAAGGACTTGAAAGCGGAAAGACTTACTATGTAAGAGTTCGTGCTTATAAGAGCGTGGGCACTACCCGTATTTACGGTGCGGTAAGTACCGTTAAAAAGGTGACGGTGAAGTAAATAAAAAAAAGCAAAGGCAGTCAGGGAAAAGAAGTACAAATCCCCGACTGCCTTAAATTAAAATTAAAAAAATCAAAATCTGTTGCTTTTTTAATATATTAACTGTATAATACTTAACATATATACTGCTTGAATTTCCGGCAGAATAAAAACAGAGGAGTTGAAGAAATGGAACCTATTAAGGTTGACTTCACAGGAAAAGACGGAGCAGGTAAGGGTAAAGGAAAGACAGCCTACCTTGTGCCTAAAAAATCCGGCTTGAAAACAATTATTTGTATTATCGGTACAATTATCGGTGCGGCTGTTGCATATTACTTTATGTTGCCGCCGATGAACTTTAAAAGTACGGATATGTATATGTATTTAGGCACAGTTGCCGCAATTTATATCGCTCTTACGGTTATCACTTCAGGCGCACATATCAAACCTGAATATGCGGAATATGCAAAGAGAAGATCCATCGTTTCTATTGTTGTTATCGCTGTTCTCGTTGCCGTTGTGGGCGTGGGTATGGTTATATCCTCGGTTTTCTTCAGAGCAAAGACTTACAGTAACATCATTGAAGTAAACGAAAACGTAACTTTCGAAGAAGATATTCAGGAAGCAGATTTCTCGGCTGTTCCCGTTCTCGATACTGATGCGGCGGCAGTTCTTGCCAACCGTACTTTAGGCGATCTTGCTTCTATCGGTAAGGTTTCGCAGTTTGAAATTTCACCGACCTTTACACAGATTAACTATCAGAACGAACCCGTAAAACTCACAACTCTCTCTTACGGTGACGTTTTCAAATGGCTCAAAAATACTTCCGAAGGTTTACCCGGTTACGTTATCGTTAATATGGTAACCCAGAAGTCTGAACTTGTTATTCTTCCCGAGGGAAGTTATATCAGATATTCAACGGGCGAACATTTCTCAAAGTATCTTATGCGTCACGTGCGTTTCAATTATCCCACCTGCATTTTTGATACACCCAGATTTGAAATCGACGAAGAAGGCAATCCCTATTGGCTTTGTCCTATTCTTGATAAGACTATCGGTCTTTTCGGCGGTACAGATGTAATCGGTGTTGTTATTGTTGACGCAGTAACGGGTGAAATGGTCAAGTATACCAGTGAAGAAGTATCAAACAGTGCTGAACTTCAGTGGATTGACGGTATCTATTCCGATTCACTTCTCGTTGAACAGTTCAACTATTACGGCAAATACAAAAACGGCTTCATCAACTCCGTTCTCGGTCAGGACGGTGTTAAGATTGCAACAGACGGCTCAAACTTCCTTGCAATGCATGATGACGTTTATATGTATACAGGTGTCACTTCCGCAGGTAATGACCAGGCAATCATCGGTTTTGTTCTTATCAATATGAGAACAAAGGATGCATCCTTCTATTCCGTATCAGGTGCTAAGGAAAGGTCGGCAATGTCGTCGGCAGAAGGCGACGTTCAGGACTACTCCTACGAGGCAACCTTCCCCATACTTCTTAATATCAGCGGTCAGCCTACCTATTTTATGTCCCTTAAGGATACGGATAACCTTGTTAAACGTTACGCAATGGTTAACGTTGAAAACTATCAGGTTGCCGTAACGGGCGAAACAATTGCAGACTGTATGGAGTCCTATGTGCAGAAACTCAAGAGCAATAACATCTATATTGACGTTGATATGGACGAAATCATAGAGAGCACCGACACGGAAAACAACACTTCGGAAAATGACGCACAGACTCTCACTGCTGAAGGTACCGTTACCGACATCAGAACGGCGGTTATTAACGGCAACAGCGTTTACTATATGGAACTTGATGAAAGCGGTGTTTATTATTACATCACTGCTTCCCGTTCACCCTTTGTTGTACTTGTAAATAAAGGCGACACCGTTAAGGTCACCTACACCGAAACGGAAGGCGAACTCGTAGAGGCAATATCGGTTAAATAAGAAAAGATAAAATATTGCGGAATATCGGGCGGCACTTTGAAAAAAAGTGTCGCCTTCATCATAATGCTTTTTTAGTGAAAAGGTATATTATAAAATTTTATCAAACCCCTTTATATTTATCGCTTTTTATAGTATAATAAATTGATTGTGCATAGGGTGACAAATATATACGTATATACGAACCCATCTGTAAAATAAACGGATTCGGGTTATATCGCCACCCTGAAAAATGTAAGAAAGTGAGAGGAGGCAAAACAGATGTTTGTTGATAAAGCCAAAATCTTTATTAAAGCAGGCGACGGCGGTAACGGTGCCGTTGCATTCCACCGTGAAAAGTATATCAATTCCGGCGGTCCCGACGGCGGTGACGGCGGAAAAGGCGGAGACATTGTTTTCGTCGTTGACGATAATCTTTCAACCCTTAATGATTTTAAGTATAAAAGAAAATACAAAGCCCCCAACGGTGCAGACGGTCAGGGCGGAAGAAGAAACGGCAAAAAAGCCGAGGATCTTATCATTAAAGTTCCCAGAGGCACCGTTATAAGAGAAAGCGAAAGCGGAACGGTTATGGCGGATATGTCCACCGATGAAAGTTTTATTGCGGCGAAAGGCGGTAAAGGCGGTTGGGGTAACAGCCACTTTGCAACTCCCACAAGACAGACTCCCCGTTTTGCCAAGGGCGGAAATCCCGGTGAAGAATGGGAAGTTACTCTTGAACTGAAACTTCTTGCCGATGTCGGACTTTTAGGTTTCCCGAATGTAGGTAAATCGAGTTTTATCTCCGTTGTAAGTCAGGCAAAACCCATTATTGCCGACTACCATTTCACAACTATCACTCCTGTTCTCGGTGTTGTATCAATGGGCGAGGGCTCGTCCTTTGTAATTGCCGATATACCGGGACTAATTGAAGGTGCAAGTGAGGGAGTGGGCCTTGGTCACGATTTCCTCAGACACGTTGACCGTTGCCGTATGCTCGTTCATATCGTTGACGTTTCGGGCAGTGAGGGCAGAGATCCCGTTGAGGACTTTGAAAAGATAAACCTTGAACTTGAAAAATTCAATCCCGACCTTGCAACACGTCCCCAGATTGTTGCGGCAAACAAAATCGACCTTGCCACCGATGAACAAAGGGAAACTTTCAGAAAGTACGTTGAAGAAAAAGGCTATGAATATTTCGAGATGTGTGCCCCGATTCTTGAGGGTACAAAACCCATAATAGATGCAGTTGCCGCACGTCTTGCCACACTTCCTCCCGTAAAGAGATACGAAAAGGAGGAAATCCCCTTTGATATGCTTCTCAAAAAGCAAAACACGGGCTTTACAGTTACGGTGGAAGACGATGTTTATATTGTCGAGGCACCCTGGCTTATCAAGATTATCTGTCACACAGACCTTGACGATTATGAGTCTTTGCAGTATTTCCAGAGGGTGCTTGTTTCAAGCGGTATTATTGATGCCCTTCGTGAAGAAGGTATTCAGGAAGGCGATATAGTAAGCATCTACGATTATGAATTTGAATTTATGAATTAGGGATTTTTAATGAACAGATTTATTGACAAAGAATGTGACGCAAATATGCTCAGCCCCCTGACACTTGCTTTTGTGGGTGACACGGTTTTCGACCTTTTCGTAAGGGAAACTCTTGTCTGTCAGGCTAACAGATCCGTTAACAAACTGCACAAAACGGCAACGGGTTATGTCAAAGCCTCGGCACAGGCAAAGTTTGTTGTGAAAATCCGTGACAGACTTACTCAAGAAGAACTGTCAATTATAAGACGGGGCAGAAATGCACATTCCAACCATAAAGCAAAAAACGCAAGTGAAAGTGACTACCACTATGCAACGGGTCTTGAGGCTCTTTTCGGTTATCTTTATCTTGAGGGCAGAATGGAAAGACTACGTGAAATCTTTGATATGATTATAGAGGAGGAATAACAGTGAATGTGAACACTCAGGGCGCAAACGATGCTTTTTGGCTTATAAGAACAGCCGATAAGAAAGTCAATGTAAAAGGAGCCGCATATCTTGATATGACCCTCTGCGATAAAAAGGGCGAAATATCGGCAAAACTCTGGGATTATAATGAAGCCGTACACGGTGAATTTCACGTTGGCGAACTTGTGAAAATAAGGGGTACCGTAACCCAATTTAACGGTAACGACCAATTGAGAATTGACAGAATCAGAAAAGTCAATGCAAATGACGGCGTTGACATTTCCGATTTTGTACCAACTGCAGAATATTCGGGTGAAATGATGCTCGGTCAGATTATGAATGTCATTGCATCGGTGAAAGATGAAGAACTCAGAGAACTCACCTACGCCCTTGTCAAAGACAGAGAAAAGGAACTGCTTTTCTGGCCCGCCGCTTTCAAACTTCATCATGCAATCAGAGGCGGACTGCTCTATCACACTCTTTCAATAATAAAACTTGCTGAAAGCGTGTGCAGTATTTATCCTTCTGCCGACAGGGATTTGCTTATGTGCGGTGCCATTGTTCACGACCTTTGTAAAATTGACGAGTTTGAAATAAGTCCTGCAGGTCTTGTTTCGAGTTACTCCGTTAAGGGTGAACTTTTGGGACATCTTGTAATGGGTGCTGTCAAGATTGAAGAAAAGGCAAAGGAACTCGGCATTTCTTCGGAAAAAGCGATGCTCCTTGAACATATGGTAATTTCCCATCACGGCGAGCCCGAGTTCGGTGCTGCCGTAAGACCTATGTTCCTTGAAGCAGAGATTCTCTGTCAACTTGACACCCTGGATGCAACGGTAAATGAAATTACAAGTGCCGTTTCAGAACTTCCCGAAGGTGAGTTTTCTTCAAGGCAATGGGCTCTTGATAACAGAAAACTTTACAATCATGCAAGGAAAAAAGTTGAAGTTAAGGCTAATTTGGAGTGAAAAACGCCTTAATAATTGTTTACCTGAAGCAAAAATTCGACTCAATCAGGTGGAAAATTAAGTAAAAAAGCCGAAAATAGCAAAATACTGTTGCTTTTTTCTCAAAAAAATGGGATAATATATTGCCTATGGGTCAATAGGTATAAGTATTGCCAAGGAGGCGGTTTGATGAGAGTTATCACAGGCTCGGCCAGAGGCAGACGACTCATCACTCTTGAAGGCGATGATGTCAGACCGACAACGGATATTGTTAAAGAAGCGCTTTTTTCAATTATTCAGTTTGAAATTGAAGGCAGACGTGTGCTGGACCTTTTCGGCGGCAGCGGTCAACTTGCAATTGAGGCTCTTTCAAGAGGTGCCGAAAGTGCGGTTATCGTTGATAAAAGCAAAAAGTCAGTTGAAGTTATAAAGAAAAATCTTGAAACTACAGGTTTTACAAAAAAGGCAGTGGTAATAAACAGTGACGCTTTATCCTTCCTTTCACGCAGAAGTGAGAAGTATGATATTGCTTTACTTGACCCGCCTTACTCACAGGGTATCCTTGAAGAAGTTCTTGAAAGAATTTCCGATGTTATGAACAGTAGCGGTGTTGTTATCTGTGAAGCACCTTACGGCGATGTGCTTCCCGAAAAAGCGGGCACTTTCACCTTAAAGAAAAAATACAGATACGGCAAAACGGGAATTTTCCTTTACAGAGCACAAGAGGAAGGAGATGACCTTTAATGGAAAGAATAGCGGTTTACCCCGGTTCTTTTGATCCGGTAACAAGCGGTCATCTTGATATTATCAGACGAAGTTCAAAACTGTTTGATAAAATTATCGTTGTGGTTATGTCGAATTACAGAAAGATGGGTTCTTATGCTTTCACTGTGGAAGAACGCGTGGAACTTATCAGAAAATGCACAGGTGATTTGGATAACGTCAGCGTTGATTCATATATGGGGCTTCTCGCTGAATATGCAAAGCAGAAAAATGCCGTTGCGGTAATCAAGGGTCTGAGAGTCGTTTCCGATTTTGAAGACGAATTTCAGCAGGCTCTTACCAACAAAAAACTCAATGAAAACGTTGAAACCGTTTTTATGGCAGCGAGTGCCGACCACATGTTTCTCAGTTCGAGCATGATAAAACAGGTTTGTATGCTCGGCGGCGATATATCCCCGTTTGTACCGGGACAAATTTCAAAAGATATTATTGAAAAGTTAAAGAAAGGGTAAGTTAATATGTCTAATTATTATGATCTTGAAACCGACCTTGAAGTAGAAGACGTAGCATCAGAAGAAGAAGGCTACCAATACGAATACGAAGAGGAGTATGAAGAAATCACGGAATTCGGCGATTACAGTGAAGCCGATGCAGAAGCAAGATGGGGCAATATGGATTTTGACCAGCTTGTAGTTGAAATGGAAGGCCTTGTATCAAGAGGTAAGAAGTTCTTCTTCTCAAAGACAAGAAGAATTGTTGACGGCAAGGACATCGCAATGCTCTGCGAATATATTCAGAGCCGTTTCCCTGCTGAAGTGACAAAGGCAAATGAGATTATTGCAAGAGAAGCAACAATCATCAACGATGCAACTGCAAAAAGCAACTCAATCATCGCTGCTGCACGTAAGCAGGAAAGCGAAATCACCAACAGCGCAAAAACATACTACGCAGAAACAATCAAAAAGGCTCAGGACGATGCTGCCGCAATTATTGCAAGAGCAAAGGCTCAAGCAGAAGAAATGGTTCAGGAGCACAATATAACACGTCTTGCAAGAGAAAGAAGCGAACAGATCAAACTCAGCACAGAGCAGGAAACACAGGCAATGATTGCCAAGGCAACTGCCGACTGCGAAGAACTCAAGGCTATGGCTAAAGAATGGTCCGTAACCGTTGTTGAGGGTGCTCGTAACTTCGTTACAAACGGTCTTGCAGGTTATCAGAGCATTGCTATGAGCAGTCTTGACAATATCAACGCTGTTAATAAGCAGTTCCAAGGGGAATATTCAGTTCAGGTAAGAAATCTCGGACTTGATAATAACTGATAAAAAAGGAGGTTGTTTCATGCAACCTCTTTTGCTATTTGCCAAAAAGGGACATAAATCGTATCTGATTTAAGTTACAATAAGGTTTCACGGCAGAATAAAAAAAGAAAGGAGTGACGGCAGTGATTGAGAAAATTAAAAAACTTCTTATGAGCGAAGGTGTCCGTTATGTTTTTATAGGCGGTTGCACGACGGTTGTAAATTTTGCCGTCTACGCCTTCTTCTGTTACCTGACACCACTGGGCGAAAGTGACAGAGGTATCACAGTCAGCAATATCATTTCCGTTTCAGCGGCGATACTTTTCGCTTACGTAGCCAATAAAATCATAGTTTTCCGCTCAAAGACCGACAGTGCAAAAGAACTCATTTTTGAAATGGTGAAATTTTGCGGTGCAAGGCTCAGCACCATGGCTATTGAAGTTGGCGGAGTATGGCTGACAGTTACGGTGCTTGGTCATAATGAGATGCTCGGCAAAATTGAAACCCAGTTCATCGTTCTTGTGGGCAACTATCTGATAAGTAAATTTTTGGTTTTCACATCGGGAAGAAAGAAAGAGAGGGAAACTGACAATGAGCAGTGAAAAGAAAATATCCGTTGTTGTTTCCGTATATAACGAAGAAGAATCTCTTGAAGAATTTTACAAGGTAACAAAAGGTGTTCTGTCTTCTTGCAGTTGGGATCACGAACTGATTTTTGTGAATGACGGAAGCGGGGACAAAAGCGAAGAAATACTTTCCCGTTTTGCACGGAATGATAAAAAAGTCAGAGTCGTTAACTTTGCAAGAAATTTCGGTCATGAAGCCGCAATGATTGCAGGTATTGATTACAGCAACGGTGACGGAATTATCTGTATGGATGCAGACCTTCAGCACCCTGCAGAATGTATTCCCGAAATTATCGCAAAGTTTGAAGAAGGTTATGAAGTCGTTTCTATGATAAGAACGAAAAATCACGATACGACTCTTTTCAAGAAAATTGCTTCCTCTGCCTTTTATAAAATACTCAACACGGTTTCAAGTGTTAAATTCGAGGAAAGTGCATCTGATTTCTTTGCTTTCACAAAGAATGTTGCAACGGTACTTAAAAAGGATTACCGTGAAAAAGTCCGCTATTTAAGAGGATATGTTCAGTCGGTGGGATTTAAGAAAACTACTCTTGAATTTGAAGCCGCCAAACGCTTTGCAGGTAAGAGTAAGTACAGCATAAAGAAACTCATCAAGTTTTCCGTCAACGCTCTTTGCTCTTTCTCTGTTGCACCGCTTAAAGCAGGTTCTCTTGCAGGGGTAATTACACTTCTCGCTTTCCTTGTTTTTGGCGTGGGTGCAATTGTGATGGGCGTAACGAAGGCAAAGGGTGCAGGAATTATGGCTCTTGCCTGTCTTTTATGTCTGCTTTTTGCAGTTTTGTTTTTTGTTCTCGGCGTTATCGGTGAATATCTTGCCGTTATTCTTACCGAAATAAAAGACCGACCCGTTTATATAGTTAAAGATGTTTTGAATGAAGAATAATTTTTTCAGGCTGTTCGAAGTGACTTTCGGGCAGTCTGTTTTGTTTGACAATACTTCTGACTTGGTTTATAATCAGGAAAAGAAAATAAAAAAAAGAAGGACAGAAAAATGAAAATACTTGTTGTAAACGGCAGCCCAAAAGGAAAGTACAGCATTACGCTTCAGTCGGTGGAGTATCTTAAAATAAAATATCCCCAACACGAATTTGAAGTCCTTGACGCAGGTCAAAAAATCAAGGCTCTCGAAAGGGATTTCACCTGTGCCGCAGAAATGCTTGAAAAGGCAGAACTCGTTTTGTTCTCCTATCCCGTCTACACCTTTATTGCACCTTGCCAACTTCACAGATTTATTGAACTTGTCAAGGAACATCAAATCAATCTTGAGGGTAAGTTCGCAACCCAGATAACAACCTCTAAACATTTTTACGATATAACGGCACATAAGTATATTCAGGAAAATGCCCGGGATATGAAAATGAAATTCATCAAGGGTCTTTCCGCAGATATGGACGACCTCACAACTGAAAAAGGTCAGAATGAACTTGAAGCCTTCTTCAAATATGTGCTCTGGTGCTGTGATAACGACAGATACGAGATAGTTGCAGAAAAAGCAGAAGTGAAACCTTCCGTGAAAGTTAGCGGGGCAGAAAACACGGAAAAAAACGTAGACGGTGAAGTTGTGATTGTCGCCGACCTGAAAGAAGAAAACGGGGCGCTAAAAGCAATGATTGACCGTTTTACTGCGGTTCTTCCCATAAAAAGCAAAATCGTCAACATCGCAGAATATCCTTTCAAAGGCGGTTGTCTTGGCTGCTTTAACTGTGCCGTATCGGGCAAGTGCGTTTACAAAGACGGATTTGATGATTTCCTCAGAAAAGAAATACAGTCTGCCTCGGCAATCGTTTATGCCTTCACGGTTAAAGATCACTCAATGGGGGCAACCTTTAAGATGTACGATGACAGACAGTTCTGCAACGGCCACCGCACCGTGACAATGGGTATGCCCGTAGCCTATCTTGTAAGCGGTGCATACAGTCAGGAAAGCAATCTGCAGATGATTGTTGAAGGCAGAAGCGAAGTGGGAGGCAACTTCCTTGCAGGTGTTGCCACTGACGAAGTTTCTCCCGATACGGAAATTGATAAAATGGCAAAGACCCTCACTTATGCCCTTGAGAACAAGTATACCCAACCTGCCAATTTCTACGGCGTGGGCGGTATGAAAATTTTCCGTGACCTTATCTATCTTATGCAGGGTATGATGAAAGCCGACCACAAATTCTATAAAGCACATAATCAGTATGACTTCCCTCAAAAAAATAAAGGCAGAGTTGTTGCCATGTACCTTGTCGGTGCACTTATGAGTTCGGAAATACTTAAAAGTAAAATGGGCAATATGATGAACGAGGGAATGCTTATGCCTTATAAAAAGGTTATTGATAAACTCAAACAGGAGAATAAAGGTTAAAAATCCCTTTTGTTACAAGAAGGAGTGACTTTCTTTTTAGTGAGTATTTCACAGTTTTGTCTGTGACTTTCGCCGTTTTTGTTTAGAATAACAAATATTTTGGCAAAGGAAAAAAACTTCGGCAAAAAGGTTGAAAAAATTCTTTAAATCGGTTAATATATTAAAGGTAAAAATTTTAATTTATCTAATGAAACATTGGAGGTAATTATTATGTCAGTAAAAGTTGCTATTAACGGTTTCGGTCGTATCGGTCGTCTTGCTT
>CAYNIN010000037.1:0-14431 GCA_964397395.1 uncultured Faecalibacterium sp. | reverse complement strand
GCAAGACAGCCCTCCAACTTAAAGCACCAAAAAAGAAAAGTGTTTCTGCACCCGAAAGTGAGAAACACTTTTATAAATTTCACTTTATGCTGCCTGACTCTTCGCCGAAGCCTCAGCAAGTTTTTCTTTCTTCTCTGCAAGTTTCTGCAGAACAACAACAACGGCAATAATTATAAGACCGCTGACGTCTGTCACAATGCCGGGAATAATCAGAAGCAGACCGCCTGCAAGACAGAGTATTCTCTGCCACCAAGGACATTTTACAAACATATATCCTTCCATACCAGCCGCTACAACATAGATACCGATAAGTGAAGTAACAACAATCTGCAAAACTTCATACCATACCGTATCAATAAGAAGCATTTCGGGACTGTAAGCAAAGATATACGGAACGATAAAGGCGGTAATGGCAAGTCGGGTTGCCGTGACACCCGTCTTCATCGGGTTTGACTTTGCAATTGCCGAGCCCGCATAAGCCGCAAGAGCAACGGGCGGCGTGATGTCGGCCACAATACCGAAGTAGAAAACAAACATGTGTGCCGCAAGAACGGGAAGTCCCATTTTAATGAGTATGGGAGCCGTAATCGTTGCCATAATAACATAGTTTGCAGTCGTGGGAACACCCATACCAAGCACGATACAGCAAATCATTGTCAGGAACAGCGCAAGGAACATACTGTTTTCTGCAATGGGTACGAGAGTATTGATGAGAAGTTGTCCCAGAGCCGTCATTGTAACAACACCCGAAATAATACCTGCCATACCGCAGGCTACGGCAACACCGACGGTGTTCTTTGCACCGTTTTCAAGAGATTCAACAACGATGGAGGGAGTAAGGGGTGCATCACCTTTTTTGTTAAGGAAAGCGAGTACAACGCAAACAAGCATTGAAGCGAAAATCGCAATGCTCATTTTTGACGCACCGAAAGGAAGCCATATTGCAAGAAGAACTGCAACGGGAATGACGGGATAAACAAGTTTCCACATATCCTTCTTTTTAAGGTTATGAGGTATGAGAGAAACGATAAGTGAAGTGAGAATTGCAAAACAAGCGGAAACACCTGCGCTGAAATGATTCATTGCAATAACAAGCACAACGATGGGAAGAAGCAGGTAGCCGTTCCTCGTAATAAGTTTGAAGAAATTGGGGATTGCTTCCTTGGGAAGACCTCTGAGGCCTAATTTCTTTGCCTCAAAGTGAATCATCATAAAGATGCCCGTGAAGTAAAGAACTGCGGGTAAAATAGCCGTAACGGCAATTGTTGCATAGGGGGTTTCCGTAATTTCTGACATAAGGAAAGCGGCGGCGCCCATAATGGGAGGCATAATCTGTCCGCCCGTTGAAGCGGCGGCTTCTACTGCTGCGGCAAATTCAGGCTTATAACCCGTCTTTTTCATCATAGGTATGGTGATTGAACCCGAGCCAACGGTGTTTGCAACCGATGAACCTGAATACATACCCTCAAGAGCACTTGAAATAACGGCAACCTTTGCAGGACCGCCGATTGATGAACCTGCAATTGAGTTTGCAAGGTCAACGAAGAATGTGCCGATACCCGTTCTTTCAAGAAGGGCACCGAGAATGATAAAGAGCACGATAAAGGTTGTGCAGACATAAACGGGAGTTGAGAAGATACCGTTTGACACGTCATAGAAAAGACCGTACATAAGACTTCTCAGAGCCGTTGCAGGATTTGTTTTGACGGCGTTGATTACCGCATAAACCACAAAGGCGCCTGCAACGAAAATAATCGGCATACCTACGGCTCGTCTGCACAGTTCGACAAGCAGCACAATGGCTATCAGAGCAATAACAATCTGCACAGTTCCGATTCGTCTTGACATAGAGATAATGTCATTCTGGAAAATCGCATAATAAAGGAATGAGCCTGCTCCCACAAGGGAAAGGATTATATCGTAAAAAGGAACATAATTGATTTTCTTGGTCTGCTTTTTATATGCAGGGAAAATGAGATAGCCTATAAACAGTATAAAGGCCATAAATGTGGTGAGTTTAGTATACTTTGTTGCGCTGGGGAACACGAGAGCCATTGCAATCATATATACGCTGAATGCTGCCATAAGGGCAGTAATAACCTTTTTTCTCCAACCTGTGAAAATACGCACGTTACTTTCACGGTCATATTCCGCCATAATGGCATCGGTATCAACAACTTCGTCTTCCTGAAGATAGTTTTTGTTTTCGTCCAAAGCACACCCTCCTATTCTTATTATTTTTCTTTTATAAAGCCTTAACGGTTAACAAATGCCGCACTTTGAAGGTGCAGCATTTGCATTTAAAATATTAACCTGTTTTAAAATTACTTTTAACTCGGTTTCTTATTCGATAATGCCGATTTCCTTATAGTATTTTTCTGCACCCGGATGAAGGGGAACTTCACCAACACCTGCAAGAGCAGTTTCAAGACTCATTTCGCCACCCTTGGCATGAGCTGTTGCGATTTCGTCTTTCTTTTCCCAAAGGTTCTTTGTGATTTCGTAAACCTGATCTTCGCTCATATCGTTGGAAGCAACGAAAGTTGCCATAATGTAAACTGTTGAAGCAGTTTCATCATCTGAAACGAAGGAGTAGTCCTTTGATGAATAATCATACTTTGAATAGAAGGTGTATTCTTCCATAAGCTTGTTGATAACGTCGTCGCCAAGATCAACAACAACTACGTCTGTTGAAGTTGCAAGGTCTGTAACGGCAGTTGTGGGAGTACCTGCAGTGATGAATGCTGCGTCGATAGCGCCGTCTTTAAGGAGAGTTGCAGAGTCTGCGAAAGATGCTGCAGTCTTGTTGATGTCGGTATCAATATCCATACCTGCTGCTGCAAGAATCTGTGTTGCGTTATAGTAAACACCTGAACCAACGTCACCAACTGCAACGTTTTTGCCTTTAAGGTCAGCAATAGTCTTGATGCCTGAAGCCTTTGTTGCAATAACCTGGCAAACTTCGGGATATACACAGCAAACTGCTGAGAAGTCGTTGATAACTTCTGCAAAGCCGTTTGTACCTGCATAAGCATAGTTCATAACGTCGTTCTGAACAATAGCAAATTGTGCTTCTTTGTCCTGAATCATTTCAATGTTAGCCTGTGAGCCGCCTGTTGACATAATGGTGAACTTATAGTCATCGGTAGCAAGAATCTGACCTACTGCAGTTGTGAATGCGTAGTATGTGCCGGTATTTCCGCCTGTACCTGTAACAATATTGCTGATGAGTTCTGTGTTTGCTGCAGTTGTATCATCTGCTACTGTTGTGTCACCTGCTGCGGTTGTTGTTTCGTCTTCTGTGTCGCCGCCGCATGCTGCAAGAGTAAAGAGCATAAGTGCTGCGAGAAGAACTGCGAGAATTTTTTTCATTTTTATATTCCTCCATACAAATATTTTTACAGATAAATAAGGATTATTATATTTATCTATAAATGTTGCTTCAATAATAATATATTTATAAGGGATTTGTCAAGGTCTGCAGAAAAATTTTAATCTTTCCGTAACTTGCTAAACGGGAAAAAGAGTGATAATATATGATAAAAACCGAAACCGAGGTGAAGACCGTGAGTATATCAGCACAAAGCGAAAAAATAAGGGCATACCTTCCCGAAAAATACCGCAGTTTTGAGATAATCACAAAAAAAGAAGTTGGCTCAACCAATGACGAAGCAAAAAAACTTGCCCTGGCGGAAAAAGAAAAAAGCATAATTTATATTGCCGAAAGCCAGACGAAAGGCAAAGGCAGACTCGGCAGAAATTTCTTTTCACCTGCAAAAACGGGTATATATATGAGTATTCTTCTCCACCCTCGTTTAAAGGCAGAGGAGTGCACTCTTTTAACGCCTGCCGCCGCCGTTGCCGTCTGCAAAGCCCTTGAAAAAACGACGGGAATAAAAGCAGACATCAAATGGGTCAACGATGTTTATATCGGCGGAAAAAAGGTTGCAGGAATACTGACGGAAAGTGCCTTCGATAAAGGAAGAATATGTTACTGCATTGTGGGTATCGGCATAAATCTTTCTCCTCCCGAAAATGATTTTCCCGAGGAAATCAGAAACATCGCTTCTTCTGTACTTCCCGAAAGTGATGAAGACACGAAAAACCGTCTTATTGCAGAGGTTGTTTCCGCTTTTATGGAATGTTATGAGGCTTTGCCAAAAGTAAATTTCTTCGATCATTACAGAAACAGGCTCCTTTATCTCGGTGAAAAAATCACCGTCTTTTCTCCCGACGGAGATTATGAAGCCGCCGCAAAGGATATTGACGAAAGATTCCGTCTGATAATCGAGAAAGAAGACGGAGAAGAAGGAATTATCGGCAGCGGAGAGATAAGCGTGAGAAGTAAGAGGTAAAAGTGAATAAGTAAAGTGTGGTCGCAGGGAAACCTGCGGTCACTTTTTTTAATTTAAACTGCGGAATTAAGTGAGTTGAAAGGGGAAAGTCCGTCGATTGTAAATCTCTCCGTCGGCTACGCCGCCACCTCTCACTTTCAGACGAGGCAATTACAATCTGCTAACTTGCAATTAGCCGCAAACTTCTCTCCGCAGACACCCACAAAAAAAAATAGCCGCAGGTTTCCCTGCGGTCACACTTCTTCACTATTACTTTTTACCTCTTACTTCGTCAACACCCCGTTATCCCCGTAAAGCAGAAGCAGAATTTCCTCCTCCTGACCCGTTACCGAATTTATATAAATCAGCACTTCCTGCCCTTCGGTGTCCTTGCAGTGAAACTCGTAGCACAATTCTTCCTTGCCCGTATCAAGAGGTATTACAGCCTGCTGTACTTTAAGAATTTGCAGTTCTTCCGAAATAAGCCCTCTGCACTCATCTTCGCTCATAACCGTTTCGGGAAGTTCCCTTTGGGTGTGATTCATAAGATAACCCGAAGCATCAAAGGAAACGACTTTGCCCGTTTCAAGAGAAATACTCATTTTTATAAGGTCGGCATAGCAGATAACGCCGTCTTTTTTATATGCATAGTTTACCGTGCAGATTCCGTCATAAATACTGTAATAACTTTCCTGCATTTCCTCTTTGTAACCGTAATCTTTAAGGTAATTAAGCCCTCTTTTTACCGCTTCATCGGCGCTGATCGTGCTTTCGCCTGCATACTCGACCTTTACGAGAGAGCAGAGATATCCGCCCTTTTTGGTGATTGAAATATTCGTGTCACCCTTTGAAAAACAGTAAAGCGGAATCTGAGATTCAATATCCTTTTCCTGCTTCAGACCTGCACCTGTTTCACCGAGGATTTCCCCTGCTTTTGCCCTTGCTTCTTCGGCAGTAATTTCACCGCCGTAAACACCTTTTGCCTCTTTGTTTATCACTGTGTCGGCAAAGGGTCCGTCATACAGCAGGGTAGGGTAGTCGGAAAAAGTCTGTCCGAAGTCATAAAAAGACTCCTCAAAACTAATTTTTTCATAGTCGCTTTCCTTTGCAATGTTGCTTATCTCTTGTGAAAAACTTACACTTCCGTTATAATAGTCAATATTTATCTGCTCAAAGGCTTCAGACAGTTTCTGCGAATATTCATAAAGTTGTCTTAAGGTTTCCCTCTCCTGACTGCCGAGAGAAAAGTTTTCGCTTTCGTCCTGAGCAAGATAAACGGTATAATCTCCCACCTGTGACAGAAATTTGTAGATTTCATCGGTCTGTTCACCGTTTTCTGTCAGAGCGCCCAGACTCACCTTTGCAACAGATGCAAGGCGATAAAGTTCATTACCGCTTTCATTTATCATCTGTCTTGTGTTCGAGTAAAGGCTCTTATGAAGCGTGGTGGTTATACCGTCAAGACTTTCGCAAAGTTCTCCCAAAACCTTTAGTGAGTCATTTTCACATTCTCTTTTATATCTGTTAAGCCTTATACCCGTTATCGCCGTAAGAATAATAAGAGCCGAACAAAGCACCGACAAAACGGTGACGAGTTTATCTTTTGTTGAAAATCTGCTTGCTTTCATTTTCATTTCTCCCGCAAATTATAGTATTTTATAAAACTATTTTACGGAAAATTTACAATTTTATCCCCTCAATTGCACTTTGCCGTCTTGCATAAATTTTTCATTTGTTATATAATATGTTGGATTATCACAATGAGGAGGTTTGCCTATGTTTGCATATCTTGATAACAGCGCCACAACAAAGCCCTGCAAAAGTGCGGTCAAAAGAATGACAGACTGTCTGGAAAATTCCTGGGGCAATCCTTCGTCCCTTCACGATAAAGGCATCGAAGCCGACGCTCTGCTTTTAAAAGCAAGAGAATGTGTTGCAAAAATTCTTTGCTGCACAAAGGAAGAAATCATCTTCACAAGCGGCGGCACGGAAAGCAACAACCTTGCCATTCTCGGCGGGGCAAGAGCAGGGAAACGCAAAGGAAACAAAGTTGTCACTTCTTGCGTTGAGCATCCGAGTGTTCTTAAAGCCTTTGACGAACTTGAAAAGGAAGGCTTTGAAGTTGTCCGTGTCGGCACGGACCAAAAGGGCAGAGTCGATATGAAAGAATTGCGTGATGCCGTTGACGGCAGAACGGTACTCGTCAGTATGATGGCGGTAAACAACGAAGTCGGCACGATTGAGCCCATCGGGGAACTTGCCTCAATAGTCAAAGAAAAATCTTCGCCTGCTCTTATTCACATTGACGCCGTTCAGGCTTTCGGCAAAATGCCTCTCAACGTGAAAAAACTCGGTGCAGACCTTATCTCCGTCAGTTCTCATAAAATACACGGGCCAAAAGGTGTGGGCGCCCTTTATGTGAAAAAGGGCACGAAACTTTCGCCCCTTCTTTTCGGCGGCGGTCAGGAAAAAGATTTAAGACCCGGCACAGAAGCAATGCCTGCAATTGCAGGGTTCCTCGGAGCAGCGGAAGAACTGAGTATAAACTCATCTCTTGAAAAAGTTACTGCTTTGAGAAATTTGCTGAAAGAAAAACTTGAAAAAACACAGGGCATTGTCATTAACAGTCCCGACGATGCACTTCCCTATATTCTCAACATTTCCCTTGTGGGTTATCGCAGTGAAACCCTGCTTAACTTCCTTTCCGAAAGAGAGATTTATGTTTCCTCGGGCTCTGCCTGTGCAAAGGGACATAAAAGCCACGTGCTTTCGGCAATGAAACTCAAGGACAGTCTGATTGACTCCTCATTGAGAGTGAGTTTGTCAAGATTTACAACGGAAGAAGAAATAGATTTGTTTATTGACGGCATAAAAACGGCAATGAAAGTTATTATGAAAAAATAAGAGGAACCCCAAATGAAAGAAGTACTACTCATTAAAAACGGAGAACTTGCTCTCAAAGGTCTTAACAGAAGCACTTTTGAAGACATTCTCGTTAAAAATATCAAGCGCCGTCTTTTAAAAAGCGTCGGCAAATTCACTTTCACAAAGTCGCAGTCAACAATTGTTGCAGAGCCTGTTGAAGAAGATGCCGACTTTGAAGAAGCCGTAGAAATTGTGAAAAAGGTTTTCGGTATCGTTGCTTTTTCAAGAGCCGCCGTTACGGAAAAAGACCTTGAAGCCATCAAAGACACGGCTCTTTCCTATCTCGGCGAGGATCTTCGCAATGTTAAAACTTTCAAGGTCAACGCAAAGAGAAGCGACAAACGTTTCCCCATGACTTCACCTGAAATCTGCCGTGAAGTCGGTGCACATCTTCTGAGAAACATTCCCTCTCTTAAAGTTGACGTGCATAATCCCGACATTACCGTAACCGTTGAAGTCCGTGACAAAAACGTTTTTGTTCACGGCAATCAGATAAAAGGTGCAGGCGGTATGCCCGTAGGCTCCGCAGGCAGAGTTGCACTTCTTGTTTCGGGCGGTATCGACAGTCCCGTTGCCGGTTGGATGATGGCAAAAAGAGGTCTTCAGCTTGATGCAATTCACTTTGCCGCTCCGCCCTATACAAGCAAAAGAGCAGAGATGAAGGTCCGTGACCTTGTATCCATTGTTGCAAAATACAGCGGTAGAGTTAACTTTGCCGTTGTCAACTTTACGGAAATTCAGGAAGCAATCAAAGAAAACTGCCCCGAAGAACTTTTCACCATTATTATGCGCCGTCTTATGATGGTTATTGCAGAACGCCTTGCTCAGAAAGACGACTGCGGCGCTCTTGTAACGGGTGAAAGTCTCGGTCAGGTTGCATCCCAGACTCTCGGTGCTCTTGCCTGTACCGATGCCGCAGTGCAGATGCCCGTTTTCCGCCCCCTTATCGGTATGGATAAAAACGAAATTATAACAATTTCAAGAAATATCGGTGCCTTTGAAACCTCAATTCTTCCCTATGAAGACTGCTGCACCGTATTTACACCCAAACACCCGAGAACAAGACCCACTCTCCGTCTTGTTGAAGAAGCGGAAAATGCTTTCGATTTTTCCGAAATGATTGAACGTGCCATTGAAACGGTACGTTACGAGCCCGTCGATTAAGGTTGCGGGAGGGAAACTGATACGTTTTGACTCCCGTCACATTAAAAATTTACAAATACTATACTTTACCACAAAAATGTTAGGGTAAAATCAGAGGTGATAATGTGACGTGTGAAATTATTTCCGTGGGTACGGAAATTCTTCTTGGTGATATTCTCAATACCAATACCCGCTTTCTGTCGCAGGAACTCGCCTCAATGGGTATAAGCCTTATGCATCATACCGCTGTGGGTGATAACAAAGAACGTCTTACGAAGTGTCTTTCAGACGGCTTTGAACGAGCCGACACCCTCATTCTTACGGGCGGTCTCGGCCCCACTCCCGATGACCTTACAAAAGAAGTGTGCGCTTCCTATTTCGGAAAAGAACTTCTTTTAAAGGAAGAAATCCTTTCGGATATAGAGAATTATTTTGCCCTGAGAGGCAGAACCCCTATGCCCGAAAGCAACAAAAAACAAGCGTATATTCCCGAAGACTCCCTCATTCTTCCCAACGAAAACGGCACCGCCCCCGGTGTCATAATGGAAAAAGAGGGGAAACGCCTCATTATTCTCCCGGGCCCTCCGAGAGAAATGGAGCCCATGTTCAGAAAGTATGTGAAACCTTACCTTTCACAGTTTACAGACAGTATTATCAAATCCTGTTCGGTACGCACCTTCGGTATCGGCGAAAGTGCTATGAGCGAAAAGGTTTCCCATCTTCTTTCTTTATCAAATCCCACCGTTGCCCCTTATGCAAAAAGCGGTGAGGCACTTTTAAGAATAACGGCAAAAGCCGAAGACGAAAAAGAAGCAGACAGACTCATTGAGCCTGTACTCTGTGAAATAAAAGAAAGACTCGGCAATTACATCTACGGCATTGATACAGACAGTATGGAGGAAGCGACGGTATCTCTTTTGAAAGAAAAGAAACTCACCGTTGCCTTTGCCGAAAGTTGTACGGCAGGTCTTTGTGCAAAAAGAATAACGGACATTTCAGGTGCATCGGAAGTTTTCGGTTGCGGCGTTGTGTCCTATTCAAATGAAGTTAAAGAGAAAATCCTCGGTGTCAGTAAAGAGCATCTTGATACTTACGGCGCCGTCAGTGATATAGTTGCCGCAGAGATGGCGCTCGGTGTCAGAAAAATATCGGGTGCGTCCTACGGTGTTGCCGTTACGGGTATGGCAGGACCCGCAAGTGATGACGAAAGAAAACCCGTCGGTCTTGTTTACATCGCAGTTTGCAACGGTGAAAAACTTTGGGTCAAAGAATTTCACGGCAGACAAAACGGCGAAAATTGCAGAGATTATAACAGATTCGTCTGGGCCTCAACAGCCCTTAATGAACTGCGTTTATCCATTTTAGGCAGCCCTGAAAGATGGTCAGAGGGCTTATGTGCAGAAAAATTTATCAGTTCTTTTTAAGGAATAAACAATATGAACAACTTTTATCAAGAGGGTAACAATTCTGATAAAACGGAAAACCTTTCTTCTGCGGGTCAGACTCCGCAAGGACAAAACGGTGCAAACCCGACACAAAACGGTGCACCCGTATACTATCAGACAGGTCAGCCTGTTTATCCGCCACCGCCGCCCAATTTTGTGCAGCAGCCCTATCCGCCTCAGGCAAACGGCGCTCCTCAGGGTTACTACTATGCTCAGCCCCCTCAGGGTGCCCCCATGCCCTATTTTCAGTTAACTCCCGAGCAGATTGCTATTCTCCTTCAGCAGTATGTGGTACCTATGCAGTATACGCAGGCTCCGCCACCGCCGCCGCAACAGAATGTTCCCGCCGACGAAAACGCCCCGGGAATGAGAATCCTTTATCAGAGTCCCGACTTTGACTCTGCCAACGAAAATGTTCATCAGGAAAGTTACGACTACGAAGAAGATGATGAAGAAGACGGCGGCGAATACACAGAATCCGATTTTCAGGTAAAGGAACATATCGTTGTTGAGGAAGAAACTCTGACAAGACCCGAGCCGAAGAAGGAAATGCCCGAGGAAAAAACTGAACCCCCTGCTTCACGCAAAGGCTCTTTCAGTGTTGACGATATGGAAATGAGCACCTTTGAACTTGACTCTATTATGCTTCGCAGAGATAGTGTCAAGGAGGAAAAAAAGCCTCTCAAAGATGAGGTTGAAGCGGAATTTTTCAGACCGCAGAAAGTCGGCTATGCTTCGGCAGGCTTCTCCGTTGAAGAAACCTATGAAGAAACAACGGAGCAGATTTTTACCGAAAAGATTGAGCATAATACAAAAAACGGCAAAACGAAACAAACGGGTTCAGATAAAAAGAAAATTTCAAAAGGCGAAATTATAAGGCGCATTATTCTCGGCATATCCGTTGTGGCGATTATAATTTCTTCCGCTATGATTGTGAAAGAATTTCTTCTGTCAAGGGAAAACGCCAACCTTGAAGATGAGGTTTCGGGTCTTATTATTGAAGACACGACGAAACCCGATGAAGAAAAAACCACAGATAAAACAGAGCAACAGCAGACAACGGAAAAAGTGCTCACCGCCGAAGAACAATGGGCACAGATTAAGGCAGAAAACCCCAATGTCGTCTTCCCTGATTTTATGCAGCTCAAATATGCAAAACTTTATGCAACAAATCAGGATTTCGTCGGCTACCTTGAAATTGACGGACTTGATTTGAGTCTTCCCGTTGTTCAGGGCGACGATGACAGCGAGTATCTTGAAAAGAATTTCTACGGAAAGAAAACAAAGTACGGTTGTCCCTTTGTCACTCACTATAACAATATGCTCACCTTTGATATGAACACCATCATTTTCGGTCATCACATGAATAACGGCTCTGTTTTCGGTGTTCTTGACGAGTATAAATCCATTGAAGGCTTCAAGACTTCTCCCGTGATTTCTTTCAATACCCTTTACGCCGATTATAACTGGAAAGTTATTGCCGCCTTTATAACAAATGCGGATCCCAAAGACGACAACGGTTATGTGTTCAAATATTACTTTACAAACCTCAGCACCCGGGAGCGTTTTTCCGCATATCTGAGTGAACTCAGTCAGCGCTCACTTTACGATACGGGTGTGGATGTGCTTCCCACAGACAAACTTCTCACTCTTTCAACCTGCTCTTATGAATTTGATAACGCACGTTTTGTTGTTGTTGCACGTCTTGTACGTGACGGTGAAAGCACGGAAGTTGACACATCAAAAGCAACGGTTAACGGAAATCCAAGATATCCTCAGGCCTATTACGATGCTAAAAAAATCAAAACGAATCCCTATGCAAATGCAAGCAAGTGGGAAGTCGAATAATAAAAACACCTACTACTATCGGGAGGTTTAAATAAAAAATGATAAAACTATTTACACTGAAAAACATCTCGGCATTTTCTTCAGATGCAATATACAAGGTCTGTCTGGCTCTTGACGGTCAGGGCTTTGCCGAGGAAAATACCGTACAACTTGAAAGTTACGATGATATTTTCACCAAAGCTTTGTCTTCTCTTGAACAAGGGGATCATGCTATTATTGCCGTTGAAACAGGGGACTATATAAACGCAAAGAAGGAACTTATTTCAAAACTCATTCTTGAACTTTCTTCTGCTCCCCGGATTGCCGAAGCAATTGCAATCAGTTCGGGTAATGACATCAGCGAAATTGATATGGAAGGTCACTGCATCATTCCCCGGGACGCAAAGGTACATCTTACAAAAGACGGTCTTTACAGCGGTTTCACTCTTGAAATGTTCAAGGGAAAACTTTCTTACATACCTCTTGACTTTGTAAGAATTGACCCCGTTCTCGTTTCAATTTCAGAAGATATATCCGCCGCCGCAGAACTTGTTGCCAAAGAAGAAGCGGCAAAAACGGAAAATGTTGAAATTCCCGAGTACGACTTCACTCCTGCAGTAAGAAAACTCATTGTTTCCCTTTCAAAGTCCAACAAGAAAGTTGCCCTTTCAACAGGCGAAGCAACCATGTGGGTTTATAATCTTTACGATAAAATCGGCGGTCTGACGGAAACAATCAACTTTGTTGAAGTTGTTGATGCCAAGGAAAAAGATGCAGAGGGTGCAGAAACGGTTACCGAGGAACCCATAACTTCGGACAAACACCCCAAAGTTTATCCCCAGCCCTACGGTGAGCAGGCAAGAGAAAACGAGTCAATGCGTATTATCCGCCACGCAAGAGAGGCTATGTACAACACTTCTTCCGACTTCGGCGGCGCAATTTCCGATATCTATTCAACGGAAAATGAAAGCGGTCAGACGGTTTACTTTGCCTATGTTGCCGTTGTTGACAGAAGCACTGCAAGAGCAAAGAAAATCAATACCACAAATATTGATGACCTTTCACTTATTCTCCCCCATGCAATTACCATTCTTTCCGATGTTGTCTGCGAAAAGGCGGCAACTATTAACACGGCAATTGCAAAAATAGAAAATGTGGAAAAGGAAGAACCCAAAGTTGAACCTGCCGCAAATTCAAATCAGGTTGTTCTTTCAAAGAGTATGATGATTTTTGCCTGTATCATTCTTGTCTTTTCTCTTTTAAGTCCTATGGTAATGACATATTTTATGTTAAGACCCCAGACTGTGAACTCAACTACCACCACAGCACCCTCAACAAGTGCTTATACCTATGAATCTACCTCAGGCACAACAACAGATATTTTCGCCGCTGCCACAACGCAGTATACTCCCCCCGTTACAGAGTCAACGGCTCCCGACGTATCCGCTGCCACAACGACAACCGTTACTCCCTCGGAAAGCGGTACATTCACTTTCTATGTTTTCGGTTACGGTCACGGTGTAGGTATGAGCCAGGTAGGTGCCGACTATCTTGCAAAAAATGAAAATATGAGTTATGCGGAAATCCTCGCCCATTATTATTATGACAGTAACACCAAACTTGTTCTGGGCGACACTTATCCCGACACAATCTCCTATGCAGGTACCGCCTATGAAACAAGAGCATACCTTGCTTCTGCTCTTGAATCTGAAATGGGCTCATCTTTCAGTTACGAAGCCCTCAAGGCACAGGCAATTGCAATTTACACCTTTGCAAAATATAACAACTTTGTTCTCAATTCCGATGCTCACGCTTTCGGTAAAACACCTTCCACCGTTGTTTACTCCGTTGTTGACGACGTTATGCAGAACGGTTTCTACATCTCCTATGCAGGCGACGTTGCCCTTACACCTTTCCACGCAATGAGCGCAGGTGTCACAACCTCTTACTATAATGTATGGGGCAAGAGTATGGGTGCAACGGTACCCTACCTCAGCGGCGGCAGAAAGAGTTACGGTGACTACCTGAATGCAGACTTCAAGAGCACCTACACAATTTCAAGCGATGACCTGAAAGCTCTTGTTGCTTCAACGTCTAACATCACCCTCACGGGTGACCCGTCAACCTGGATAAGCATTATTTCCCACGACAGTGCCGTAAGAGATGACATCGGTTACGTTTCATCAATCAATGTGGGCGGTACTATTATGACAGGTAACAACTTCCGCATAAATGTTATGCAGGGCAGAATACGTTCCCACTGTTTTGCAATTGTTTATACACCGAGCGCATAAAAACATTGACAACTATAATGTAATGGAGTATACTTTCTCTGTTATAAATACATCAACCATAATATAAAAAAGGAGTTTTTTCAAAATGGCATTAGTAACAACAAAGAAAATGTTTGAAGATGCTTACAAAGGCGGTTACGCAGTAGGTGCTTTCAATGTAAACAACATGGAAATTATTCAGGGTATCACAAGAGCTGCTAAAAAGCACAACTCTCCCGTTATTCTTCAGGTTTCCGCAGGTGCAAGAAAGTATGCTTCTCACGGTTACCTCGTTGCAATGGTAAAGGCTGCAGCAGAAGAAACAGGTCTTCCCATCGCTCTTCACCTTGACCACGGTCCCGACTTTGAAACATGTAAGGCATGTATCGACGGCGGTTTCACATCAGTTATGATTGACGGCTCACACCTTCCCTTTGAAGAAAACGTTGCTCTCACAAAGCAGGTTGTTGACTACGCACACGCA
>CAYNIN010000036.1:0-14805 GCA_964397395.1 uncultured Faecalibacterium sp. | reverse complement strand
TTTTCTGGCACCCCCTGCGAGAATCGAACTCACATCTAATCCTTAGGAGGGATTTATTCTATCCATTGAACTAAGGAGGCATATATTCAGTTGCTCAAAGATTTTAACATTTATTTTCTTTTCTGTCAACCTGAAAGAATAACTATATTCCCTGAAGAACTTGTTTTTTGTAAAAATGTATGTATAATAAAAACAGAACAACGAAAGGAGTTTTTATATGGAATATGACGGCTTTGGCTTTTGCAGTCAGTATATAACAAATGACGAACATATACTCTGGAAAGGGCGCCCCGAAAAAGGCAATCTTTTCACAAAGCGGGATCTGTTTATGATTCCTTTCAGCGTTATGTGGCTGGGTTTTGCTCTGTTCTGGGAACTTTCCGCTATGCAAAGCGGCGGCGGTATTTTCTTTTCCCTCTTGGGTCTTCCCTTTATCGCCGCAGGTGTATATATGCTTTTCGGCAGATTTATTTATTCTGCGTATATGAGAGATAAAACCTTTTATGTTGTAACAAACAGAAAAATAGTAATAAAAGCAGGCAGAAAAATAAAAGTTCTTGACGGAAAAAATCTTCCGCCTATGGATATTGAATTACATAAAAACGGCAACGGTACAATAATTTTCAGTGAAGAATACTATACAAGAGGTCGCAGACACTATACTTATTTTATGCTTGAAAACCTCAAAGATGTTGCCAGGGCTGAAAACGCTATAAGTTCAATGGACAGATAAACCGAGTGTTCTTGCGGACACTCGGTAACTTTATTTGCCCTGCTGCAAATAAAATATCACTAAAAAAAGAGGTAACACGAAATAACCCGTATTACCTCTTTTTGTATTTCCGATAAATCCGACAGGCAAAAACAATCAATAATACTCTCTGCCTGTGAGATATCTCCATGCAGCAACATATTTTGTTGATGAACGGGGAATCTGCGGTCTGATGTCAAGGAAGATGTTTCCGTCAACAATGAGAAGCGTGTCTTTACCTGCAATTGAAGCCTGTTTGACTTCGCTCATAAGCATTGTAACGGTTTCGTTTTCCATTTTAACTTCGAGTCTGTCTTTATAAAGAGTAAGTGTTGCGTTTTCCGAAAGAACTGTTTCTTCTTCGCCGTCAACCTTGCGGACAATCTGTTTGTCCTCGGTGAAGATAACCTCGTTATCCTTTGCCGAAAGGAGCGCTTCTTTCCATACGCCTCTTTGCCACATATCCCAATCAAGAACATTGTCGTAAACAACATCTTCGCCGTGGAAGAAGCCGTCGGCTTTCATTGTTACCGTGGCGCCGCAGTCACAGATAAGGTCATCGCCTTTGCTGTGAAGTGTGCCGATCTTGCCGCACTTGGGGCAAATATAAAGTATTCTTTCAACACACTCTGCAAGGTTTTCGCCCTCATAGGAAAGAGGGTTCTTTTTCTGTTCTTCATAAACATTTACATAAGTATCACGGCGGATAATTGCAGTAATTTCTTCTGCAGAAAGTTTTGCAAGTTCTTCGGGCATATACTCGTTAACAAAGTGACCGACAATGGGGCCCTTTCTTTTGGAAATTGACCAACGGGGACAGCGGAGATAACCGCCCACTGTTTTATAGGTAACAAGAGCAACACCCGAATCCTTTACAAGTTGACCCGTATGCTCTGAAATAAAGCCTGTCTGACCGTTAACGGTCATGGCTCCTTCTGCATGAAGACCTACGGGAATACCTGCTCTTACGTTACGGATAATTTCGTCGGTAAGTTCCTTTGAGGGTCTGTCACGGTGCTTAACGATAACACCGCCGATATTCTTGAAAATCCAACCGAAAGCACCCATACGAAGCACGTGGTCACTTGCAACAAAGCGTATATATCTGCCGAGTGCCACCATCAGATATCCCGGGTCCATAGACTCAGTATGATTGCAGATAAGAATGAAACTCTTGCTTTGGGGTTTGTGATAATCAAGAACAACGTTGTTTTCCTTGATAACCTTGTTTTTCAGTACGGCGAAAATTGACATCGTTGTTACACGGTGAAAATTATAGCCCCGTTTTACATTTCTCTTTTTCTCGCTCATACCGTTACCTTTTCTTCCATCTCTCTTTCGGCTTCTTCTTCAAGAGTGTGGTATGCAACCTTACCTACGAGAGTTTTGGGAAGTTCATCCTTAAAAATGATTTCCTTGGGTCTTTCAAACACGTCAAGATACTCCTTGCAGTAAGCGAGAATTCTTTCCTTGGTTTCGTCATTGGCTTCAACGCCGTTTTTAACAGCGATGTATGCTCTGACTCTCTGCATTTTATAGGAGTCTTTGACACCGATAACACAGGAACAGTCAACATCGGGGTGTTTGTCAAGGATATTTTCAATGTGTGAGGGGTATACATTGTAGCCGCTTGTAACGATAAGACGCTTCATTCTCTGTTTGAAATAAACGAAACCTTCTTCGTCCATACTGCCTGCGTCACCGGTAAAGAGCCAGGTTGTACCGTTTTCGTCGGTACGCAGTGTCTTTGCGTTTTCTTCGTCGGCTTTCATATAACCCAGCATAAGAGTGGGGCCTGTGAGAATGATTTCACCCATTTCGCCTGCAGGAAGTTCGTTGAAAGTACCCGGCTCAACGATTTTGTAAATCATATCACGAAGGGGCACACCGATACTGCCCTCTTTTGCACGGTCAACGGGTGTAACGCAGGAAGCGGTAACACATTCCGTAAGACCGTAACCTTCTCTTATCTGAAGGTCTGCACCGTGGTCTTTGAAGAATTTGTCGGCTCTCTTTTTAAGTTCGGGACTTAAAGCGTCGCCGCCGCTGAAAACACCGACAAGGAAGGAAAGGTCCTTGCCCTCAAAAATATCAACTTTGAGAAGTGCCTCATAGAGAGTGGGCACACCTGCAATAAAGTGAGGCTTCTTTTTAAGCACGTCTTTTGCATAACTTTCCTTTGTAAACTGAGGAATGAGCATACATAAAGCGCCGTTTTCAAGAACGGTATGAATACCGATACCAAGACCGAAGCCGTGGAAAATCGGCATAACGGAAAGGAACTTACAACCGTAAGCGAGTTTGCAACCTGCGATTTCCGCAACCTGCATACCCAGAGCGTTAAAGTTGTAGTCTGTGAGCTGGATACCCTTGGGAGTACCGCTTGTGCCGCCGCTGTAAAGAATGAGGGCGGTTTTGTTTTTGTCATATTCAATCTCGGGAAGTTTGACGTCTTTACCCGTCTTGATAAAATCATTCCAGACAAGATCATTTTTATCTGTGGGGTATTTAAGGTTTTTCTTGTTTCCGAGAAGGTATGTATAGGCAAGAGCCTTGACAGGTGCAAGTTCTTCCTGAATACGTGCAACGATAATTGTAGCACCGGTATTTGATTCCTCAACGGATTTCTTAACCTTTTCATAGAACTGATCGAGAGTAAGAATCATCTTACTTTCGGAATAGTCAAGGTAGAAGGTGATGTTTTTCTGTGAAGACAGAGGGTGAATCATATTTGCGATTGCACCGATTCTGTTAAGTGCATAAAGACAGATAACCGCCTGGGGTGTGTTGGGCATACATATAGTTACCACATCGTTTTTCTTTATGCCGTATTTAAGAAGTGCACCTGCGGCAAGTTCAATTTTTTCAACAAAGGTTTTGTATGTTGTATATTTACCCTGAAATTCAAGGGCAGGTGCGTTGGGATTCTTTTCGGCAGACATTTTAATTGCGCCGAACATCGTTGTTTCGGGATAGGGATTTGATATAACCCCTTTTTCTACTGCAGGAAATTTCATTTTGTCCTCCGTTGTCTTTTTTTAGACATTTATATAATAAGTAATATAGTTTTCAAAATAAGAATATGCTTTGGTTTTAAAGTTTTCTGACCTTTGTTTTGATAATCACCTCTTAAAAATTTTACTGCAAAAAAATATAAAATTGGTATTGACATAAAGACATAAATAATGTTACACTTTTTGCGCGGTTACAAGTGTAACACCCTTAAAGAATAAAGTCAACTAAAGTTGGATTTGTACACAATTTTTTAACATAATTGTCACTTCATAGTGATGAGTATAAACAGATTCAGGTCATAAAGTGTGAAAATTTCTTTTTTCAGCGATTAGGTTAAGCAAAAAGTAAGGAGATTATATGGACAACAAACTCTCACTTTCCAATCAGCAAATAAATAAAATTACAAGAGATAATATAAAAGATGCTCTTATGAGTCTTATGAAAGAAAAGAGTTTCAAGAGCGTTACAATAACGGAACTTGTCAAAAAGGCAGGGGTTTCCCGCACGGCTTTCTACCGCAACTATGAATCAAAGGAAGCCATTCTTTTTGAGATTACGGAAAACTGTATCTCTACGGTGAAAAAATGCTTTTCCGAAATTAAAAAGCACATTGACTGCTACGACCATTTTCTTGAAATGTTCAGCAAAATAAAAGAGGCAAAAGAAGAAATTGACCTTGCTTTCAAGGCTCATCTTCATCTTGACGACCTTCTCCCTTCGGAAAACCTTTTCAGTAAACTTCTGTCAGATAAAAACGGCAGTGACCGTTACGGTCTTATCGGTCTTGAAGGTGCTTTCAAGGCAATTATCGGTGACTGGATTAAAAACGGAATGAAAGAATCCGAAGAGGAAATGGCTCACCTTTGCACAAGACTTTTCACAAACAAGGCGTATATTTAAAGGCACCCTTCGGGACTTTTATAATGCAAAAGGAAAAATGCAGAACACAAAATTGCGCTTAACAAGGCGGTGACGGAAAATCCGTTGCCGCCGATTTTGTTGTGTCTTCAGCAAAAAGCAGCCGCAAACTTTCGTTGCGACCGCGATTTTGCATTTTGAATTTAATCAGTTCTGCCCTTCCCCGTTAACAGCCGTCACATCAGGAACAGCAGTTGCTTCTTCGTCGGGTTTTGCAAGTGAAGAAAGATATTCATTACACTTATCCGTTCCCTCACCGACAAGAGCCATGGTTCTTTCGTAGGATTCTTTTGCAAGTGCATAACCCGAAGACGTTTTGTCAAGACCGAGAGAAGCCGAATCCATATTTTCGCTCAGAGGCACCACACTGTATACCTTTTTTCCGCCGACAGTGTAAAGATGCACCCAGGTGGGAACTGATTCTACGCTGTCGAAGGTAACGGTGCCGTCACTATATTCAGAAAAAGTTGCAAGAAAAATAAGTCCGTCTTCTGTGTGTCCCGTTTTGAGATTCATAAGACTTCTCCTCTGGTTAGACACCATATTGCCCACGGAGTAGACACAGACGGTTTTGCTTTTGCCGTCAGCGGAGGTAAGAAGTTCAACGGGTTGCACAACGTGGGGATGCCCCCCGATAATCAGATCCACACCCATATCGCAAAGAGCCTGGGCAATTTGCTTCTGGTTCTCACTTGAATAAGTCTGATACTCATTGCCCCAATGAATATAAACAACGGTTACGTCGGCGCCTTTACTCTCCATTTCCGAAAGTTGTGTGCCAAGTTCTGCGTAAAACTCATCTAACTTTTCATAGTTAAAGGAGTTGATGAGTCCCGCCGCCGAGGAACTTACGTTGATACCGTTAAGAGCCTTGGGAGCAGACGAGGTTGCCGTTTCATAGGTAAAGCAGGCAATACCGAATTTTATACCGCCCACATTTTTGATTATATATGCCTTTTCCGTTTCGTCACTTCTTGTTCCCACATTGGCAAGTCCTGCGTTTTCAATTACGCTTACCGTTCTCGTAACACCGCTTGCGCCCGTATCGTAGGTATGATTGTTTGCTGTCAAAAGACAGTCAACGCCTGCTTTTTTAAGGGACGACACAATGGCGTCGGGTGAATTGAAACAAGGATACCCCGTATAGCCTTTTTCTGCACCGCCAAGAGTAGTTTCAAGGTTTGCAACGAAATAATCACAGGAAGAAATGAGAGATGAGGAATAGGTGAAAATATTATCGAAATTATATGTACCGTCGCTTTGTTTTGCCGCCGTATTAAGCGGTGTATGCAAAAGCACGTCACCTGCCGAACCGATTGTTACGGTGGAAACAAGATGCACCTTTTCTTCTGTTGTTGTTTGAGTTTCGGTTGTATCTTCAACCTTTACCGCAGGTCTGCTTTCCGAAAGAAACAGGGTAACACCAAGGGTAAAGACCGCAACCGCAATAAGTGCCGATATGAAACAGACGGCAAGAACTTTATTCTTTCCCTTTTTCATTTTACAATTCTCCTTTTTCTTCGACATTTTTCAACAGTATACCACTTAAATATAACAAAAGCAATAAATAAAAAATTAAAAGGCAGGTTTTCGCCTGCCTCTAATTTTTTTGTTCCGTTAACCTAACATATTATGGTATCTGCCAAGCCAATAAGGAAGGGTGTAAGTTGTTGAGCCTTCCATTTCATAGGGATTGTAGTTATTGTCAATCTCGTATGTTGAGCCGTTATATTTATGCATTGACCTTTCGTCAGGAGCGGCAACTGCCCAGTCAAGATCGTCAAGAGCGAAGACAAATCCTGCAATTTTCAGTATATTGTTATCTGAATTGTAGAACATGGGAAGGGTGCCTGTAAGACTGAAGGAAAGTTCACTCGTTCCGCCGATACCGAAATCATCAAGGTCGAGTTCGGCAATGTCATCTCTGTTTGCGTTTGTTGCACCGAAACGTCTTGTGTCAATGGGATGACGGGAAAGCACCCAAGCCGCCGTATCAACAAGGTTGTTACCGTAATAGTCCTTCACTTGCGTTTCGGGATATGCAAGCTGATAAATATAGTACCACAGTGCATTTTCACTGAAACTCATGGAGTACCACCAATCGTCAATACCCTCACGGTAGTAAGAGAGAAGTTCTTTATCATCTTCCATCTGGAAAAGAAGATAGTAGCCGAGCATAGCCATTTCTTCGTCGGAATAGTTGAGAATCATTCTGTAAAGGGCTTTGAAGGTATCTGTGCCCACAAGAGGACGGAGAAGGAAGCCGAGAACAGGAGTAACGCTGTTGATATATTCGAGAATAGCCATCTCGTATCTTTCGCCTTCCTGAGCCATAATCTTTGCATACTCATACTGCGGGTCAAGAGCAGCCATTCTGTATTCATCTTCCCACTTCTGATTGCCCGTTACATAAGCGGCAACTTTGAAAGTGCAAAGACATACGAGTGTCTGTAAGGGAGCACCGCCGAGAACCTGACCGTTATGAAGATAAGTTCTTGAGAATTTACCCCAAGTGGTAGGTTGACCCGTACCGTCAACAAGACAGTAACTGTTATCAACAAGATGCTGTGCAAAATTATCAAGAGAAGTTGCAATCATCTGTGCAAGTTCGGGGTCTTCTTCACCTAAAATATCATAAGCAAGTTTATAGAGGAAAAGATGACCGATAATTTCGTCGGCACTTGTGTCACCTTTATAAACGATATCGTCTATATTGTACTCTTCACCGATAAGGTTATCCCAAAGGCGCTGAGGAATTTCACCCGAAGCATCAACTTCATGACCTCTGATGTTTTCACTGTGAAGAAGGTAGTCTGTACCGTCGGAGTTTGTTTTTGTTGAAACGCCCACCGCAGTACCGTCACCGTTGTGGCTCCAATATGCGTAGCCGTCATAGTCGCCGTACTTTTTAATTTCATCTTTGAAAGAATAAGTTCTTGCCCAGAAACCTTCAACGAGTCTTGTTCTTGAAGCATAATCCGTTGAGCCGTCATCGGTAAGAGTATTGACCCATGCAGACTCATCTTCAACGGCAAGGTTATCGTCTTTCTGAATATAACTTCTGACACCGTAAAGCATATACTTTACGTTCATCTTGTCAAACATTGTTGCAGGGCTTTCAAAAGGTACACTCTGACCGTAGTTTCCGCCCTCAACAAGAGCACCTGCGGAGTAATATTTACCTGTGTCAAGGTCTGTTACGCTGCCGCTTCTCTGATGTCTTACATAACTTTCCGTTGTGCCCTGACGCATGGAGATATACGTAAGAAGAACAACTGCTTCAACGGACTGTGTTGCAGTCTGTCTTGCGGCTTCGATTTCTTCCTCGGTTGCAGTGGGATCTTCACGGAGTACGGCGTAGCGCATAAGTTCACCTGCACCGTACATTGAAGTCCAGAGTCCGTCGTTGTCACTTTCGTGACCTACCCACTCACCGTCAATATAAAAGGCTTCGGAAACCATACCACGTCTTGAAACGTATTCCTGCGTGGTGGCACTCATCATAGCAGCCTTATCGGTACCGTTGATTTCTACCATTTCGATGTGGGTATATCCGTCTGCCATAACTGTCCAGATACCGCAGTCACCGTCGGCAAAAATCGCAAGAACGTTACCGTCGCCGCTATCGTTTGAATAGAAATATCTGTCACCCATAAAACGCTGATAGGTGTCACGGCTGTTTGAAGCGTTATTGTCGGTACGAAGCACACCGTAGTCAGTGATTTCCCAGGTTGCACCGTCGGAAGTTACGGCAGTTTTAGCCGTTGCGTAATTGTCGCTGTCGGCAACCTTTGAGGGAACTTCGTCGCTTCCCTTTGCATATCTTGTAACTATTTTCTGCAGTACGTCGTTTTCGCTGACACTTTCACCCGCATAGTCAATCTTTGCAAGGTGATTGAGGTACTCTGCCGTTTTTGTTGCCTGGGTAACAACGGTAAGAGTTACGCTGTCGGTATAGCCTTCGCCGTTCTGGGCGGTAATAACTGCAGTGCCCTCTTTAAGAGCCGTAACTCTGCCGAATGCATCAACGGTTGCCACATCAGCAGGTTCTGCCGTCCAGGTAACAAAGTTGCTTGTGTTTGAAACTGCGCAGTCAACACTTCTGCTGTCTCCGATGTTCATTTCCCAATTTTCAGGAACAACGAGGCGGAGTATTTTTTCGTCTTCACCAAAGAGTCCTGCAGAAGCAGGAATGCAAGTGCCTGCTACCAGCAGCACACAAAGAAAAAGAGCAATTGCTTTTTTCATAAGTTTTCTCTCCTTTACAGAATAAACTTTACTTATATATGATAACATTATGAAATTTTTTCGTCAAGAACTTTAACCGCAAGATACCAACAAAAAAACCGACGATTGTTTGTGAATTTTGACAAAAGAAAAGCGGCACCGCCACAATGCAGTACCGCTTTGAATGAAATATTTATGCTTGTAACGCACCCTCAAAGAGTTTGCCGAGGTTGAGTGTTTCAAATATCTTATTGAAAAATTCTGCAATAAGAATGAAGAACTTAAGGAAAGCGTTTACCTTTTTACCTGCTGTACCCTGACCTGTAAGGTCACCTTCATCAAGACCGATAACTTCGGAAAGAGTATTGGTTTCACTGTCATATTTGAGGTATTGGGGATATGCTTCGTCGGAGAAAACCGTGAAGTTTTCTGCCGTCAGGAATTTTTCTATAAGTTTATTTACACATTGAGGGAAGTCGCTGTGGATAAGGTTTTTAATAAACCAGGTCGTTTCAGGTAAAAGACAGGTTGAAGCATCAATCATTGTGTCCTTTGAAAGATACTTGCTGTCTTCAAGAGAATCAATATAACTTTCATCAAGAACTGTGCCGAAGTTTGCGGCTGTTGCACCCAGTGAAGTTGCAGACGTAAGTGCGGTGCCGTCAGTCTGAGCAAGACCGTTTTCGGAAAGAGGGAAGTTGGGGAAGTTATATTTTGAAATAATCATAATTTCCATTCCGCCGTTATGAAGTTCTGCGAGAGTTTCTTTTTCATTTAACTGTACATTCTGATGGAAAGATCTGATTTTTTCAATCATACCTGCGTACTCCTGCTGAAGTTCGGGAGTGTTGTAAACAAAAGCAATTGCATCTTCAACGTCTTCGGGAGCAACCATATTCCAATAGCCGACAAAACCGCCGTAGGTGTCACGGACAATTCTTGCAAGTACATTATCCTTAACGGCTTCGAGGATATTCTCAACTGCACCCGTACCGACACCGAGAAGATTAGCTTCATTTACAAACTCAACAACAGTAAGGAGCATTTCGTATGTTTCGGGGTCAATACTGCCGCCGATTGTGTCATTATAGGGAAGTGAGTATGTAATAAAGTTTTCCACTGCATCGGGGTCAATAACTACCTTGCCCGAGAAAAGTGCACTGATAAAGTCAACGCCTTCTGTTGAGGGAATGTAAAGAACAACGTCGTTGATTTTGTCAAGGTTTTCTGCATTTTGGAGATAAGCCTGAACAATATTACCGCCAAGACATCTGCCCACAAGATTAACTTTTGAATATCCCTTTTCTCTGCATACTCTGTCGATGAACTGTTCGAGAATTGCTGCATTTGTTTCAACAGAAAGACGCCAGTCATATTTGAAAGTGATGCTGCCTGTTGAGAACATATTCTTGCTTACGGAATAACCCTTTGTGAGCATATCGTAGCCAAGACCCGATCCGTTGCTTGCCTCACCGTTTTTATCAAGGATAAGGTCAGCAAAAGCGGGAGCCATTGCGTTATAGAGTCTGTCACAATACTGATCATAGTTACCCGTTATTATACCTTTGGCGAGATCTTTAAGAATATCGTTGAAAACTTCTTTAAGACCCGTCATCATACTTTCTTTCGGGCCGCCGTCCCAGATGTATTCGCCGTTAGCGTCTACAAGACTGCCACCGTAGCCCTCAACGTAAACCGTTACGTAATTTTCTGCCGCACTTGCAGTGAAAGCGGGTGCCGCAACGGCAAAAAGCATTACAACGGTAAGTACAACTGAAATTAACTTTTTCATTATGTTACCTCTTTTCAGATTATATTGTATATACATTTTATGACGAATATGAATTTTTTTCAAGTATATGAAGGGTTTTTTCGCTATTTGTTAACATTTCTGCAATTCTGCCTCAATCTTTCCACGCCGACTACCTTCAATGTTTTATCCTCAACCCTGAAACTTACCTCATACTCACCGAAAGAGAAAGTGTAAATCCTCTCGGGGTCCTTCTGATAAGAAGGTCTGGGGTCGTGGCTTAAAACCGAAATCAAAGCCGAGCACTTTTCTTTGTCAATCTTCTCCTGAGTACCCTCGGAAAAGACCACTTCAAGATGCCTTTCCGAAAGATTTTCCGTAAAACCGCCGACAGCATCGGTATGACAGTCCGTATAAGGCAGATAAGGTTTAATATCATAAACGGGAGTGCCGTTCATCAGGTCGCAACCGCTGACTATAAGCACGGGGCCCTCATTTTTGCCCTCCTCGATTTTTTCAAGTCGCAGAGAGGAAAGACCGATGGGGTTGGGTCTGAAGGGTGAACGAGTTGCAAAAACACCCACTCTTTTGTTGCCGCCGAGAAGGGGAGGGCGTACAGTAGGGCTCCAATTTTCTCTGATACATTCGGAAAACTGCCACAGCACCCATATATGAGAAAATTCTTCAAGACCTCTGACGGCATCTGTATTTCGGTATTCAGGCTCAAAAACTATCCTGCCTTTTATTTCTTCAACAAGTCCGCTTTGTCTTGGTATGCCGAATTTTTCGGTAAAGTCCGTATAAATATGTGCGATAATTTTCATTTTGATTTTCCTTACGTTTTTAGGTGTTGAGTATAATTATTATTTACAGTATACTACAAAATCTTTCCGTTCTCAAGTGTCCTTCTCATTCAAAAATGTCCGAAGTGATTTTCTTGTTACTTGCGGGATATACCGTTAATTTCTCACCGTCATAAGCGGCAAGAAGCACTCTTTCAATATCTTTGACTTTCTGCGCTTTGAGTTCATTCATAAGCCACTTTTCATTCCGTCCGCTGTATCTGAGATTGCTTTCCATTATCCTGCCGTCGATAATAAGGTTATATACAAGGTTATCCTTTTTCGGCACAATACCAATATCCGAAGCATTGACGGGTCTTTTTTGCGAAAGAGGAAGAAAACTCATCTTTCCGTTAGGCTCTATAAGCACCACGGAAAGTTCGGTTAAATCGAAGTATCCGTTATTTCTGCAAAGCATAAGAAGTTCGTTCATATCAACTTTCGCCTTTTTCATATTTTCTTTATACAAAGTACCGTCTTTGAAAAGAAGGAGAGTTTTACCGAAACCGAAACGGCGGAATTTGATTGACTTTTCGCAAAGCAAAGAAAAACCCGTAGCAATAAGGGCATAGACTGTCATTGCGGCAAGAGGTTTCCAGAATTGTTCAAGTTCCGTTGCCATTTCTGCGGCAATTGAGCCGATGGAAATACCGATGATATAGTCGAACATATTAAGTTCTGACATTTGCTTGTTACCCATTAACTTTGCAAGAAAGAAAAGCAAAACCACAGAAAAAGTGCTGATAAGCACAAGTTTTAAAAGTGCCAAAAGACCACTCCTTTTTTGTCTTTAGTATGGCAAAAAAGGCTCTGAAAAATGCAAGAGGTACGGCAAAAAATACCGTACCTCTGCTGCCAAATAAAAAAACTTCAAAGAAGTTGTTTTTTCTTTGTGTTTATTATATAATAGGTCTGACGATAAGTCAAATTGATAGTGCAGATAAAGATGATTGATATTTTCGATAGAGGTGAATTTATGGATATACGAAATCTTATTTCTTTCGTACACGTGGCAGAGATGAACTCTTTCACAAAAGCCGCCGACTTTCTCGGCTACTCCCAATCCACCGTTTCCTTTCAGATAAAGCAACTCGAAACGGAGTTCGGTTGCCAACTTTTTGAAAGGATTAACCACACCGTTACCCTTACGCAAAAAGGCAGGGAACTGCTGGAATACGCCCACAAAATCAACAAACTCACCGACGAAGTGAAAGAGAATATGACCAATGAAAACGCCGTCAGCGGAAGTCTGCATATTGCAACGGCAGACTCCCTTTGCGCACCTCTTATAAAAGGTCACTTTTCCTCTTTCTGCGAAAAGCATCCTGCTATTTCCATCAAACTCACCTGCGCAGGCACCGACGAAATGTTCCGTATGCTTGACTGCAACGAAGCCGATGCTATCATCACCCTTGACAGTCACATTTACAACACCGACTACATCGTTGCCAAAGAAGAAAAGGTGGCGGTGCACTTTGTCGCAAGTCCTGCCCTCATAAAAAATCCCGAAAAAATAAAGAAAATCAGCGACCTGCTCTCCTATCCCTTTATACTCACGGAAAAAAATATGAGTTACCGCAGACTTCTTGACGTACAACTTGCCCGTATGTACTGTGAAATAAAGCCTGTGCTTGAAATCGGAAGTGCCGAAGTTATTGCCGAAATCGTGGCTCAGGGTACCGCCGTTTCACTTCTGCCCGACTATATTGTCAGAGAGAAAGTTGAAAAAGGTGAACTGATTATTCTCAATGTTGAGGATATTGAAATTGAAATATGGAAGCAACTGCTCTATCATCGCAGAAAGTGGGTATCAAAGCAACTGAGTCTGTTTGTTGAGCATTTCTGTAATTTCAGTCAAAAAAATACCGCCTGAAAAAAGGCGGTATTTTTTAATAACAGACTGCTTATTTTACGTCTTTAACAACTTCCGTAAGTCCCGTTGCAAGACCTGCAAGGCTCTGAATTTCCGAAGGAATGATGATCTTCGTTGCCTTGCCGTCAGCGGCTGCCTGGAAGGCTTCAAGAGCTTTGATTTTGATAACCTCTTCCGAAGCGCCTGCGGCGTTGATAAGTTTGATACCTTCTGCCGTTGCCTGCTGAACTTTGAGGATAGCCTCTGCCTGACCTTCTGCTTCAAGAATCTGTACCTGCTTTTCAGCATCGGCACGAAGAATTGCTGATTCTCTTTCACCTTCTGCAAGAAGGATAGCAGACTTCTTTTCACCCTCTGCCTTAAGAATTGCTTCACGGCGTTCACGTTCTGCCTTCATCTGCTTTTCCATGGCGTTCTGAATTTCCTTGGGAGGAAGAATGTTTTTAAGTTCAACACGGTTGATTTTGATGCCCCAGGGGTCTGTTGCTTCATCAAGGATAGTTCTCATCTTGGTGTTGATGATGTCACGGGAAGTAAGGGTCTGGTCAAGTTCAAGTTCACCGATGATGTTACGAAGGGTTGTTGCAGTAAGATTTTCAATAGCAGTTAAGGGATGCTCAACACCGTAGGTATACATTTTGGGGTCAGTAATCTGGAAGTAGATAACGGTGTCAATCTGCATTGTAACGTTATCCTTTGTGATAACGGGCTGAGGGGGGAAGTCAACAACCTGCTCTTTAAGAGAAACGGTTTTTGCAACTCTTTCAACAAAGGGCACCTTGAAGTGAAGACCTACACCCCAGGTAGTTTTGTATGCACCGAGTCTTTCAACAACAACGGCTCTTGCCTGCTGAACGATTTTGATGTTGCTTACAACAAAGGCAACAATTAAAATAACGATGACTGCTAAAATAATAAATTCCATAATGTTTTCCTTTCTTTTTTATAAATTACTCATTTCATTAATGGGAGAAACTATAAGTTTGACACCGCTTATTTCTTTAACGGTGACTTTTTCACCCGCAGAAACAGGTTCCCCGTTCTCCGTTCTTGCACTCCATTCTTTACCCATACAGGATACGGCACCCTTTGCCTGCAGGTTATCAATATCCTCGGTAACTATACAGACCTTACCGATTACCATATCCGCATTAGTGGGTTGGAGTTTGCCTGTCAGATGTTTTCTGACAAGAGGTCTTGTGAAAATCAGCAGTATTGCGGAAGTTGCAACAAAAAGTATTATCTGCAACCACAACTGTGCACCGAAGGTCGCCGCAAGAAGAGCAACGAAAGCACCTGCAGCAAACCAGATTGTTACAAGACCGACGGTAACTGCTTCAATAACAGCCAGAACAATTGTCAGAACGAGCCAAACAACAACGCTGTGTTCAAAAACTAACAACCGCATCAACTCCTTTCATTTCTTCAT
>CAYNIN010000035.1:0-15168 GCA_964397395.1 uncultured Faecalibacterium sp. | reverse complement strand
GGCTCGTATTAAAGGCGCAATGATGACTCGTAAGAGAAGAAATAAAGTATTAAAACTCGCTAAGGGTTACTATGGCTCAAAGCACAGCCTTTTCAAGACTGCAAAGCAGGCAGTTATGAAATCAGGTAACTATGCATACATCGGCAGAAAGCAGAAGAAAAGAGATTTCCGCCGTCTTTGGATTACAAGAATTTCAGCAGCATGCAAGGCTAACGGCATGAACTATTCAACATTCATGAACGGTCTTAAGAAAGCAGACATCACTCTTAACAGAAAGATGCTTTCCGAAATCGCTATTGCCGACCCCGCAGCTTTCACAGCACTCGTTGAAAAGGCAAAGGCTGCTCTTTAATCTTGAAATTTTACGTCCGAGATTTTCTTCTCGGGCGTATTTGTGTTTTTTAAAGAAAACAAAAAATCACAGTTTACGGTGTGACCTATGATTAAATTGCAGTAAAAATACCGTGATTTAATCATGGATTACCCTAATAAGAGGGGTGAATTTCTTGGAAAGACTTGACAGCATTTCAAATGAAAAAATCAAACTTGCCTGTAAAATTGCAACGTCTTCAAAGGCTCGTAAGGAGCAAAATCTGTTTTTTCTTGAAGGCTTAAGACTTTGCAGAGATGCGGCTGTTACGGGCGTCAAAATAAAATTTGCTTTTTTCACCAATAAGGCAGAAGAAAAATTCCCTGCCGATACTGCTCTTATCCGTTCAAAGAGTCAGCAGTCTTTTTCTGTTTCTGACGCAGTGGCGAATAAACTTTCTCAGACGGAAAACACGCAGGGCTTTTTCTGTCTGTGCGAAAAGCAGAAAGAAAAACTTATTGATGAAATTGATTGCAAAGGTAAGTATATCGCTCTTGAAAATATTCAGGATCCTTCAAATTTAGGCGCAATATGCAGAACCGCCGAAGCTCTCGGCATAAGCGGTGCTGTTTTATGCGGTTGTTGTGACAGATATAACCCGAAATCCCAGAGAGCCGCTATGGGTTCACTTCTGCGTCTGCCCGTATTTGAAACGGTCAATCTCAAAGAAACACTTCTTTCTCTTGAAGAAAAGGGTATGAAACTTTATGCCACTTCTCCCGACAGCAGTGCTCTTAAAATAACCTCTGTTTCAATGCTCGGCGGTGTAATATCCGTTATCGGTAACGAGGCAAACGGTGTAACACGGGAAGTTTTTGACGTTTGCGAAAAGGTGACAATACCAATGCTGGGAAAGGCAGAATCTCTCAACGCATCAATGGCTGCATCTATCGTAATGTGGGAAATGATGAGGTAAAAGTGATGAATGAACTTGTTTATTGGATCTGGCTTCAGCAGGCAATGGGTTGTGCAAAACCCGTCAAAGAGTTGCTTAAAACCTTTAAAACGGCAAAAGAAATTTATGAAGCCGATGCCGAAACTCTGAAAAAGTCGGGAGTCAGAATTTTAACTGCAAACAAGGTTAACCGAATGAAGAGTGTTACCCTTGAAAAACCTGAAGAAATTCTCTCTTTTTGTCAGAAACACGGCATACATATCATAACTCCCGACAGTGAATTTTATCCGAAACGTCTTCTTGATACGGATAACTATCCTCTTGTGCTTTACGTGAGAGGGGACTGCACTTGTCTTAACGACGATGCAATTGCGGTTATCGGCAGCCGTACCGCTTCCCTTTACGGTGAAAACGCCGCAAAGGAAATTGTGAAAACTCTTTGTGAAAACAATCATCTGATTGTAAGCGGCGGCGCCATAGGCATAGATACTATTGCACACAGAACGGCTCTTGAAAACGGTGCAAAAACTGTTCTCGTTATGGGTTGCGGACACGGTTTTAATTATCTGCCGGAAAATTCCCCTTTGCGAAAAGCTGTTTCAAAGTGCGGTGCTCTTATTACGGAATATCCACCCAAAACGGAAGTAAATCATGGCACTTTCCCTCAAAGAAACCGCATCATTTCGGGTATGAGTAAAGGCGTTGTTATCGTTGAGGCTGCGGAGTACAGCGGTACTTTCAGTACGGCTAAACATGCCTTAAAACAAAAACGTGACTTGTTCGTTCTGCCGGGTGACATTGAAAGCGGCAACTTCACAGGTTCAAACAATCTTATAAACGAGGGTGCAACTCCTGTTTTTTCAGGAGATAATATTCTCGAATTTTACGGCGAGAAAGAGAAACCGAAAAGCGTTTTCAAAATTAAAACGGGCAACCCCTTTGAAAATATTGACGTTGATGCTTCTTCCACAAAGAAAAAATCTTCCCGAAAAAGAAAAATAACCTGCGACGAAGCTGAAGAAGTTACGGCGGAAGTTAAAAAAGAAGAAAAAATTGTAAAAATTGACCTTGAAAGTATTTCTAAAAATGCTCTTATGGTGTATAATATAATGTCCGACGGTATAAATGAATTAGACGGCATAGTCAGGGCTTCATCTTTGAATGTCCGCAAGGTGCTTATTGCATTGACGGAACTCGAAATGAACGGTGTAGTCTGTCCTGACGGTCCGAATAAATACCGTCTTGTAAAATAAATTATGAAAAGGTGAAAATATATGGCAAATCTGATTATTGTCGAATCTCCGTCAAAGGCAAAAACTCTCAAGAACTACCTTGGCGGCGGTTATAATATAGTTGCTTCAAAGGGACATGTCAGAGATTTACCTGCGGCACGTCTTAGCGTTGATGTAAAACATGACTTTGCTCCCAAATATAACATCGTTAAAGGAAAGGAGAAACTTGTCAAGGAACTCAAAGCAGCCGTTGCAGAAAGCGATGAAGTGTATCTTGCAACTGACCCCGACCGTGAAGGAGAGGCAATTTCCTGGCATCTTGCTGAAATTCTCGGACTTGACCTTGACAAAATGAACCGAGTCACATTTAACGAAATTACAAAAACAGGTGTAAAAAACGGTATGGCTAATCCCAGAAAGGTTGACCTTGACCTTGTAAACGCTCAGCAGGCACGCCGTATCCTTGACAGACTTGTGGGTTATAAACTCAGTCCTTTTGTTTCACAGAAAATCCGCCGCGGACTTTCTGCCGGCAGAGTGCAGAGTGTTGCCGTGAGAATGATTGTTGACCGAGAAAATGAAATAAGAGCCTTCAATCCCGAAGAATATTGGACTCTTGAAGCAAAGTTCTCTCATTCAAGAAAAACTCTCACTGCTTCATTTTACGGTGACGAAAGCGGAAAAATCGAACTTAAGACTAAAGAGCAGACCGATGAGATTATGGCAAGACTTGAGGGCGCCTCATACTACATCAGTTCCCTCAAAAACGGCACAAGAAAAAAGAATCCTGCCCCTCCCTTTATAACTTCCACTTTGCAGCAGGAGGCAGCAAAACGTCTTGGTTTCAGAGCAGAGCGTACTATGAAAATTGCCCAGGAACTTTACGAAGGCGTTGTTATTGACGGTCAGGGTTCAACGGGTCTTATCACCTATATGAGAACGGACTCACTTCGTATTTCCGAAGAGGCAAGACAGGCAACGGATTCCTTCATTCGTGAAAACTTCGGTGAAAAGTATCTTCCCGAAAAGCCGAGATATTATAAGTCAAAGAGTAATGCTCAGGACGGACACGAAGCAATCAGACCTTCATCGGTATATCTGACTCCCGAGATTGTCAAGAAAAACCTTTCCGCCGAGCAGTATAAATTATATAAACTTATCTGGGAAAGATTTGTTGCTTCTCTTATGGCTTCCTGTGTTCAGAACACACAGAAACTTGAAATCAGAAGTACCGTAAGCGGTGCACCCGAAGAAAAATACTGCATCTTTACTGCAAGCGGATATTCAGTAAAATTCGACGGCTATACGGCTCTTTATGAAAGCACCGATAAAGACGAAGAAAAGACAAAACTTCCCGAAGGTCTTAAGAATAACGATGCAGTAAAGTTCAAGGAGTTTTCTCCCGAACAGCACTACACACAGCCTCCTGCAAGATATACGGAGGAATCTCTCATTAAAACCCTTGAAGAAAACGGCGTTGGCAGACCAAGTACCTATGCGACGATTATTTCCACCATAGTAAGACGTGAATATGTGCAGAGAAAGGCAAAGCAACTCATTCCCACAGAACTCGGTGAGGCTATTGTCAATCTGCTCAAAGATAAGTTTAAGAACATCGTTAACGTTAAATTTACGGCACAACTTGAAACTGACCTTGACAAAGTTGGTGAAGGTCAGCAGGATTACATCAAGATGCTTCACGAGTTCTATGATGATTTTGAAATCACACTCCAAAAGGCAAAAGCCGATATGGAAGGCGTGAAAATACAACTTAAAGAAGATGAAACCGATATTCCCTGCGAAAAATGCGGAAGAATGATGGTTATTAAAACCGGCAGATTCGGTAAGTTCCTTGCCTGTCCGGGCTATCCAGAATGTAAAACAACGAAACCCTATGTTCTTGAAACAAATGCACTTTGTCCCGTTTGCGGCGGCAAAGTCATTTCCAAGAAGTCAAAGAAAGGCTATACTTTCTTCGGTTGCGACAACTGGCCCCAATGCAACTTTATGACCTGGGATAAACCCACTTCGGAAAAGTGTCCCAATTGCGGAAAATCACTTTTCAAGGCAAAGGGCGGTGTTCTCGCTTGTCTTGATGAAAAGTGCGGATACAAAGCAAAGAAATCAAAAAAGGAAAGCAAATAAAAGAGGTGAGAAAATGAGTGAAAGCGTTAAGGTGATAGGCGGAGGTCTTGCAGGTGTTGAAGCGGCTTGGGCTCTTGCTAACAGAGGGCACAAAGTTTATTTATATGAGATGAAGCCTGTTAAGTTTTCACCTGCTCATTCTCTCGGCACATTAGCCGAACTTGTTTGCTCCAATTCTTTAAAAGCAAAAAGAGTAGAGTCGGCGGCAGGTCTGCTCAAAGAGGAAATGCGAAGACTCGGTTCAATCTGTATGGAATGTGCCGAACTTTGCGAAGTACCCGCAGGCGGTGCCCTTGCCGTTGACAGAGATAAATTTTCTGTCCTTATTACTGAAAAAATAACCTCTCACGAAAATATAACACTCATAAATGAAGAAGTCACAAACATTCCTGACGGCAATGTTATCGTTGCCGCAGGACCTCTTGCAAGTGATGCACTCAGCGAAGATATACAGACTCTTTGCGGTGAAGGGCTTCACTTTTACGATGCGGCGGCACCAATCGTTACCCTTGAAAGTCTTGATACGGATAAGACTTTTACCGCTTCAAGATATGACAGAGGCGGTGAGGACGATTATATTAACTGTCCTATGAATAAAGAGGAGTATGAGGCTTTTTATGAGGCTTTGGTCAGTGCTGAAAGTGCTGAACTTCACTCTTTCGATAAGCGTAAAGATGTTTACGAGGGCTGTATGCCTATTGAAGTTATGGCTTCAAGAGGTAAAGATACAATGCGTTTCGGTCCTCTCAAGCCCGTAGGTTTAAGAGATCCCCGAACAGGTCACAGACCCTGGGCGGTACTTCAGCTCAGAAAAGAAAACAGCAGCTCAACTATGTTTAACCTTGTAGGGTTCCAGACTAATCTTAAATTTGCCGAGCAGAAAAGAGTCTTTTCTATGATACCTGCTCTTGCAAATGCGGATTTTGTGCGTTACGGTGTAATGCACAGAAACACCTTTATCGATTCTCCCGGACTTCTTAACGGTGATTACAGTTTCAGAACAAGAGAAAATCTCTTTTTTGCGGGACAGATAACGGGTGTTGAGGGCTATATGGAATCGGCTTCATCGGGCATTATGGCAGGAATAAATATGGCAATGCGTCTTGAAAATAAAGAGCCGATGATTCTTCCCGAAACCACAATGATCGGTGCTTTAAGCAGATATATCAGTGATCCGAGCGTAACAAGGTTTCAGCCTATGGGCGCAAACTTCGGTGTTCTGCCTGCTATTGAGCCGAAGATAAGAGATAAAAAAGAGAGATATTCTGCTCTTGCAAAAAGAGGACTTGAGGATTTAGAAAGATATCTGATAACGAGGAATAAGATATGAATTTCAGTGAATTTGAAAATATAATCGGCTACGAGTTTAAAAATAAGAGTCTTCTTGAAACTGCTCTTACCCACTCGTCATATAAAAACGAAAAACAACTTTCAAGAGATTGTAATGAACGTCTTGAATTTTTAGGCGACTCTGTTCTCGGCGTTATAACTGCGGAATATTTTTATAAGCATTTAAGCCATCTTCCCGAAGGCGAGATGACCAAAAAGAGAGCAGGTTGTGCCTGTGAAAAGTCACTTCACGGCTTTGCAAATGAGATAAATTTAGGTAAATATATTCTTCTGGGCAAGGGTGAAGAAAACACAGGCGGCAGAAAAAGAGCCTCCATTTTAGCCGATGCTTTTGAGGCGGTTATTGCCGCAATTTATCTTGACGGCGGACTTGAAAGTGCAAGAAATTTTGTTCTTGACTTTGTTAAGAAAGCCGCTGACCGTCAGTTGAGTTTTGTTGATTATAAAACAGAACTTCAGGAAATTATTCAGAAAAACCCCGATGAACATTTAACTTATGTTCTTGTTGGTGAAAGCGGTCCCGACCACGACAAGAGATTTGAAGTTGAAGTGCTTCTTAACACAAACGTTATCGGTTGCGGTACGGGAAGAAGCAAGAAAAACGCAGAACAACAAGCGGCAAAGCAAGCCCTTGAACTTATGGGGATAAAACTGTGAAGCATATAAATGTTGCACTTTTTGTGCCCGACGAAGGTTGCAGACACCGTTGCAGTTTCTGTAATCAGAAAACAATTTCGGGTAAGAGTAAAAAACTCGAAGTTGATGAATTAGATTCTGCGGTAAAGACGGCTCTTTCAACAAGTGAATGTAATGAGGGTGAAATAGCCTTTTTCGGCGGAAGTTTCACCGCTATTGAAAGAGAATATATGACTGAACTGCTGTCCTGTGCAAAGTCATACATAAACAAAGGTCTTTTCAAGGGCATCAGAATTTCCACAAGACCCGACTGCATAGATGAAGAAATTCTCGATACACTTGCCTTTTACGGTGTAACGTCAATAGAACTCGGTTGTCAGAGTATGAGTGACAGAGTGCTCGGGATGAACACGAGAGGCCACTCAAGTGAAGACGTTGTACGCTCGGCAAAACTTATAAAAGAAAGAGGCTTTGAACTCGGTGTACAGATGATGACGGGTCTTTACGGTGACAGTGACGAGGAATGCATAAACACGGCGAAAAAACTTATTGCTCTGTCACCCGATACGGCAAGAATTTATCCTACCGTTGTTCTTGAAAATACTGAACTTTGCTCACTTTTCAGAAAAGGCGAGTACAAACCGCAAAGTCTTGAAAGTGCAGTATCTCTTTGCAGTATACTTCTGCTGATGTTTCATGAGGCGGATATTAAAGTTATAAGGCTCGGACTTCATTCAGGCGGAAACGTTGATGAGGGCTTTGTTGCAGGTGCATATCATCCTGCATTCAGAGAACTTTGCGAAGGTGAAATTTATCTTTCGAAAATACTCGAAGAACTTCGTAGAAAAGAAATTGTCGGCGGAGAAATTGAAGTTACTGTGGGAGAAAAATATATTTCAATGGCAGTAGGGCAGAAAAAATGTAACATAGAAAAACTTTGTGCACTCGGCTACAAAGTGAAATTTATTCAGATAAAAGATTATTCAAAATATGAGGTAAATGTGAGGTTAACAAAATGATATTAACATCACTTGAAATGCAGGGCTTTAAATCGTTCCCTGAAAAAACAGTGCTTAATTTCGGCAAGGGCATTACGGCGGTTGTCGGCCCTAACGGAAGCGGTAAAAGTAACATATCCGACGCAGTTCGATGGGTACTCGGTGAGCAGTCGAGTAAATCTCTGCGTGGTTCAAAGATGGAAGACGTTGTTTTTGACGGCACAAAAATCCGTAAAGCCCACGGTTTTGCCCAGGTTACTTTGCGTCTTGATAATAAGGATCGTACTCTCGGAGTTGATACCGATGAGGTTGCCGTTACAAGAAGATACTACCGTTCGGGTGAAAGCGAGTATAAGATTAACGGCGAAAACGTAAGGCTTCGTGATGTCCATGAAATGTTTATGGATACGGGTCTCGGACGTGACGGTTACTCAATGGTCAGTCAGGGCAAAATTGCAGATATGGTCAGCGGTAAAGGCAAGGAATGCCGTGAAATGCTTGAAGAAGCCGCAGGTATATCCGCATACCGTTACAGACGAAACGATTCACTCAAAAAACTCGGACAAGCAGAAGAAAATCTCGTAAGACTCCGTGATATTCTTTCAGAACTTGAAAGCCGTATCGGTCCGCTTAAACATCAGAGCGAAAAGGCAGAAAAGTTCCTTGTACTTGCCGAGGAGAAAAAGGAAATCGAAATCGGATTATGGCTTTATAATATTGACAAAATCCGTGAAAACTTAAGAAAACAGGAAGATAATATTTCTATTGCCACAGGTCACTATAATCAGGCGGAAGAAGAACTTTCCGACATTGAAAAGATGATTGAAAAGTGCATCAGTGATACACAGAATATTAACATACAGATCGATGAAATCCGTCAGGGTATTTCACTTCTTGAAGAAAAATCCGCTGCTTACGGCAGTGAGCAGGCGGTTTTGAGAAACTCAATTGAACATAATAATGAAACCATCGAAAGAATTTCCCGTGACAGAAATGATTCGGAAAGCAGTCAGAGTCAGATTTTAAAGGAAATCGAAACAGAAGAAAAACTTATTTCACAGATAAAAAGCATCCGTGAAGATAAGTCGAGGGAACTTTCTGATGTAAGCAATGAACTTAATATTATGCAGACCGAAGGCGGCTCACTTGAAAGCAAGGCGGAAGAAATTTCACACGAGATAACCGTACTTACAAGGGAACTTGCCGACGGCAGAGTCAGTATGTCAACGTCGATGTCATCAATTAAAGAGATTAAATCGAGAGTTGAAATTATTGACAGCCTTATTGCTCAGCGTAATGAAGTTGCTGACGGTCTTTTTCAGGATAAAAACAGAAGTGAAAAAGCCGTTGCCGACTGCGAGAAAGAAATTGAAGAGCATACTAACGCCGTAAGCGGTCATACTTTAAGGCTTAAAACGAAAGAATCCAAAGCCGATACAATGAAAAAAGACCTTGACGACAAGAGTTTTGAACTTGAACGTACAAAGTCAAAAATAAAAATGCTTGAAGAACTCCAGAAAAATATGGAGGGTTATTCAGGTGCAGTTAAAAAGATTATAAACGAAAGCCGTAAGGGTGCCTTGAAAGGTATACACGGCACAGTTTCTCAACTCATTTCCGCCCCCGAGGAATATGCCGTTGCAATTGAAACTGCCTTCGGCAACTCAATCCAGAACATTGTAACTGATACGGAAAACGATGCAAAGTCTGCTATTAACTTGCTTAAAAATACCGGCGCAGGCAGAGCAACTTTCCAGCCTGTTTCTTCCGTTAAAGGCAAACTTCTTGAAGAAGACGGTCTTGACGACTGCTACGGTTATGTTGATATGGCAATAAACCTTATTTCCTTTGACGGCAAGTACAGCGAAATTATTGCTTCGCTTATCGGTAAAACCGTTATTGCCGAAGACCTTACTTCTGCAATAAATATCGGTAAAAAATATTCTCACCGCTTCAAGATAGTTACTCTTGACGGTCAGATTGTAAATCCGGGCGGTTCAATGACAGGCGGTTCGGCTTCGCAGAATATCGGCATACTTTCAAGAGGTAACGAAATCGAAAGGCTCAAAGAAAAGGAAAAGGCACTTTCGGAAAACGCTTCAACTCTTGAAAAAGATTATGATAAACTTTGCGAAGAACTTGCGGCAATCACCCGTGACCTTGAAAGCGAAAAAGACAGTCTTTCGGCTTGTCAGGAAGAAAAAATACGCCTTCAAGGTGAATTTAATCTTATAAATGAGCAGTATCTTTCTGCACTTAACGGTCTTACGGAACTTAAAAATGAAAAGAGTAATGCCGACGAGAGAATTGCTTCAATTGAAGAAGAATATGAAAAGGCAAAGTCTGCCGTTGAAAATCTCACCAAAGAGATTGAAAATAAGGAAAGCAGCCTTGAAAACATCGGCAAACAAAGAAGTAAACTCACGGACAAGAGAGAAGAAATTATCAGCAAAATTTCAAAACTAAACCTTGACATTCACGGCGCTGACAGAGATTTAACTGCAAGAACACAGGCTCTTAATCTTCTCAAAGCAAGACTTGTTGACCACGAAGACAGGGATAAGCAACTTGACAGAGAAATTGAACTCATCAAGGAAAAGAATCTTGAAATTGAAGCAGAAATCAAGGAACTTGACAAACTTTCCGCCGATTTACACGCACAGACCGAAAAGGCAAAAGAAGATATTGTGACCTTGCAGAAAAACAGAAGCGAACTTGAAGAACGCTCGTCAAAACTTCGCATTCACGAAAGAAACAAGTCTGCCGAAAGAGAAAAAATAAGCGGTGAACTTGCCCGTCTTGAAGAACGCAAGGCTGCTATGCTCAAAGATTATGACGATACCGTCAATAAACTCTATGACGAATATCAACTCACAAGACGTGAAGCGGAAGCGGTTGGCGAAAGACCTGAAGACCCGAGAGGAGCACAGAAACGACTTCACGAAATCAAAGGTTCAATCCGTGCTCTCGGCTCTGTTAACGTGGGTGCAATTGAGGAGTATAAAGAAGTCAAAGAACGCTATGAGTTTATGTCAACCCAGGTTGGCGATGTTGAAAAATCCAAGAAAGAACTTATCCGTCTTATCGGTGAGTTAACGGATAAAATGTCCTGTCAGTTTAGGGAGCAGTTTACAAAAATTAACAACAACTTCAACGAAACTTTCTCGGAACTTTTCGGCGGCGGTAAAGCGGAACTTATACTTGAAGACCCCACGGATGTTCTTGAAAGTAATATTGATATAAAACTTCAGCCCCCGGGCAAGAACGTTAAACGTCTTGACTCACTTTCTGGCGGTGAAAAGGGACTTTCGGCAATTGCGCTTCTCTTTGCCATTATGAAGGTCAATCCTGCACCTTTCTGTATCTTCGATGAGGTTGAAGCGGCACTTGACGATGTAAACGTTACAAGGTATGCTCAGTATGTGAGAAGAATGACAGATAACACACAGTTTATTCTTATTACACACCGCAGAGGTACGATGGAAGAAGCGGATATGCTTTACGGTATTACTATGCAGGAGCAGGGTGTATCAAAACTTCTTGAACTCAAAACTGCAGAACTTGCAAAGAAACTCGGTATAACCGAATAAGGAGGAATTTTTATGGGTATTTTTAAGAAGTTCGGTTTCGGACTCAAAAAGACCAGAGAAGGCATGACTGAAAGAATTGAAGATGTACTCGGTGCCTATGAAGAAATTACCGACGATTTATATGATGACCTTGAAGAAGCACTTATTATGGGCGATGTGGGTATGAAAACCGCAACGGACATCGTTAGTGAACTTCGCAAGAGAGTCAATAAAAACGAAGTACGCAATCCCAAGCACGCAAAAATGATTATGGCTGATATTATTGCCGATATGCTTGACGGCGGTGAGGATATGGGGCTTATTACAATGCCTTCAATTATCCTGGTAATCGGTGTCAACGGTGTCGGTAAAACAACAACAATAGGCAAACTTGCCGCAAAGTATAAGAGAGAGGGTAAGAAAGTTATTCTCGGTGCCGCCGATACTTTCAGAGCCGCCGCTATTGAGCAGCTTGAAGTGTGGGCTGACAGAGCAGGTGTTGACATTGTTAAACACAAAGAGGGTGCAGACCCTGCCGCTGTTGTTTACGATACTATCAGTGCAGGTATTTCAAGAGATTGCGATATCATCATTTGCGACACCGCAGGCAGACTTCACAACAAGAAAAACCTTATGGACGAACTTGCCAAGATTTACAGAGTAGTTGAAAAGGAACTTCCCTATGCCGACCGTGAAATCCTGCTTGTTCTTGATGCCACAACGGGTCAGAATGCCGTTAATCAGGCAAAGGAATTTATGAACGTTGCGGAACTCACGGGTATCGCTCTTACCAAACTTGACGGCACTGCAAGAGGCGGTGTTGTTCTCACCATCAAAAATGAACTCAAACTTCCCGTTAAGTTTATCGGTGTGGGCGAACAGATTGACGATTTACAACCCTTCAATCCCAAGGTTTTTGCTAAAGCACTTTTTGAAGATACGGCAGAAACTCACAAGGATGAGGAGGATTAAAATGAAAAGCAAAATCCTTATTGCAACCCACAATAAGCATAAACTTGCCGAAATGGAAAGAATACTTGTACCCATGGGCTATGAAGTTGTTACGGATACGGACATCGGCATTTCACTCACAGACGTTGAGGAAACGGGTACAACTTTCATTGAAAATGCAAGAATTAAAGCAGAAAGCGGTTGCAAGGAAAGCGGACTTATCTGCATTGCCGACGACAGCGGACTTGCAGTTGATGTTCTCGGCGGTGCTCCGGGCGTATATTCTGCAAGATATTCAGGTGTACACGGTGACGATGAAGCCAATATAGTTAAACTTTTGAATGAACTTAAGGATGTTCCCGACGAAGAAAGAACGGCACGTTTTATGTGCTCAATCTGTGTAACTTTTCCCGACGGTACGGAGGTTACTGCCGAAGGTAAATGCGAAGGCAAAATCGGCTATGAAAAAAGAGGGGAGAACGGCTTCGGTTATGACCCCGTATTTATGATGGGTGATAATAGTTTTGCCGAACTTTCCGCCGATGAAAAAGACGCAATAAGTCACAGAGGTAATGCTCTCAAAGCATTGAAAGAAAAAATGGGCTTTGTTGTTGTCGGTGCAGAGGGACCGAAAGGTTAATAATTTAATATATAAGGAGTTATATAAATGACAGGTAAAGAAAGAGCGCAGTTCAGAGCGCAGGCAAACCATCTTGAGCCTCTTTTCCAGATAGGTAAAGGCGGTATGTCCGATGCTTTAATCAAACAGACAGACGATGCTTTAAGAGCAAGAGAACTTATAAAAGTAAAAGTTCTTCTTGAATCTTCACCCATAACCCCAAGAGAAACTGCAGACGAACTTTCAAAAGCAACGGGTGCAGAAGTTATTCAGGTTATCGGCGGTGTTATTGTTCTTTACAGAGAGAGTCCCGAACTTAAAGAAAAGGCTTTGAAGAAAGAACAGAACAAGAAAAAGGCGGCAAAACTTCAAAGAGAAAAGGCTCTGGCTGCTAAAAAAGAAAAGAAAAAGTTTGTCTTTAAAGGTCAGAAGAAAGGTGCAAGATAATGCGTATCGGCATTTTCGGGGGCACGTTTAACCCACCGCACAACGGACATAAAAGACTTGCCGATGAAATTATGAAAGCGGCAAGTCTTGATAAAATTATAGTTATTCCCACCTGTTCTCCGCCTCACAAAGAAAGTAAAGAACTCCCTTCAGGTGCACACCGACTTAAAATGTGCGAAATGCTCTTTACCGAGGACTGCTATTTTGTAAGCGACATTGAAATTAACCGTCAGGGAAAAAGTTATACCTACGACACGGTATGTCAACTTAAAAAAGAATATCCCGACGATGAACTGTTTCTCATTGTCGGCTCTGATATGCTTTTAAGTTTTCATAAATGGTACAGATATGAAGATATACTTTCCTGCGTTACCCTTTGCGTTGCTTCAAGAGAAGATGAGATAAGCAAGAATGATTTGTCTGATTACGCTGAAAAAACCTTAAAGTTATCTCCGGCGAATAACGGAATTATTATTGCGGATATTGAGCCATGTGTAGTAAGTTCAACTAATGTGCGTGAACAGATTTCTTTAGGCCTTGATAACTGCGATATGACAAGCCGTGAAGTTTTTGATTATGCGAGAATCAATCTTCTTTACGATAGTCCTTTTACGGAATATAAAAAACTTCTCAGAGAGAAACTTGACGATTACAGATTTCTTCATTCTCTCAACGTTGCCGAAAGTGCATCAATGCTTGCACTTATGTACGGCGAGGACACCGAAAAGGCATATCTTGCAGGTCTTCTTCACGATATAATGAAAAATGCCACACCCGATGAGCAGTTGCAAATTATGGAAAAGGGTGGTATAATACTAAACCGTGTTGAGAAAAATAATATGAACCTCTGGCACGCAATTGCAGGGGAGTGTTATTTAAGACTCGAAATGGGTATAACCGACGAAGAACTTCTCGGTGCCGTCCGTTATCACACAACGGGGAAAAGCGGTATGACGCTGCTTGAAAAAATTGTTTATGTTGCGGACTATATTTCCGCTGAAAGAAATTATCCCGATGTGGATGTTATGCGTTTTAAGGCGCTTTCGGAAACTCTTGAAGACGCTTCACTTTATGCTCTCAAGTTTTTCTTTGAAAAACATTCTTCGAAGGAAAAACTGATACACACAGACAGTGTGGATTACTATAACGAACTCATCATTGAGAAGAAAGGACTGAACCTATAATGAATGAGATTGAACTTACAAGAGAAATTGTTAAGGTGCTCGACAGAAAAAAGGCAGTTGATATTAAGGCTATTGAAATAACAGAACATTCAATCGTTGCCGATTACTTTGTTATTGCTTCGGGTACGTCAAATACTCACGTTAAATCTCTTGCAGATGAAGTTGAGTATGAAATGACACAGAAAGGTGTTGAGCCTCACCATATTGAAGGTAAGGCTACGGGTTGGATTCTGCTTGATTACGGCACCGTACTTGTGCACGTTTTCACCGGTGAGAGCCGTGAATATTATAATCTTGAACGTCTGTGGCAGGATGCTGCAGAGGTTGATATTTCAGAAATTGTAACTGAAGACTGAACTTAAAAAAATCAGAACGGAGTGATAAATTTGAATTACGATTTTAAAAACACCGAACTCAAATGGCAGAAAAAATGGGGAGAATCAGGTGTATTCAATGCCAAAGACGATTCAGATAAGAAGAAATTCTATGCTCTTGTTGAGTTCCCTTATCCCAGCGGTGCAGGTATGCACGTCGGTCATATCAAGGCTTATTCGGGTCTTGAAGTTGTTTCACGTAAGCGCAGAATGGAAGGATACAACGTTCTTTTCCCCATCGGTTTTGACGCCTACGGTCTTCCTACGGAAAACTATGCTATCAAGACAGGTATTCATCCCCGTCAGGTAACGGATAACAACATAGCAAAATTCACAAGTCAGCTTAAAAGAGTGGGCTTCTCTTTTGATTGGAACAGAGTTATCGACACAACGGAAGA
>CAYNIN010000034.1:9095-15300 GCA_964397395.1 uncultured Faecalibacterium sp. | reverse complement strand
TGATTATCAATCCGGATAACCGTTGGGGTTCATGCTCTGCCATCTCCATGAGTCTGCGCACATTTCTTCAATGCCTCGTTCAGCCTTCCAGCCAAGTTCTGCAAGGGCTTTTGAGGGGTCGGAGTAGCAGGTGGCAATGTCACCGGGGCGGCGGTCAACAATCTTGTAGTTGAGCTTGACACCGCTTGCCTTTTCAAATGCGTGAACAACATCGAGAACGCTGTAACCTACGCCTGTGCCGAGGTTGTAAACGTCAAGACCCGACTGACCGAGAACTCTGCCCAGAGCCTTAACGTGACCGAGAGCAAGGTCAACAACGTGGATATAGTCACGCACACCTGTGCCGTCGTGGGTGTCAAAGTCATTGCCGAAAACGCTCAGACAATCTCTCTTGCCGATAGCAACCTGGGTGATAAAGGGCATAAGGTTGTTGGGAATACCGTTGGGGTCTTCGCCGATTCTTCCGCTTTCATGAGCACCGATGGGGTTGAAGTAACGAAGAAGTGAAATTGACCATTCGTTATCTGACTTGTAAAGGTCGGAAAGGATAATTTCAATCATATATTTCGTTGTGCCGTAGGGGTTAGTTGTGCCGCCTGCGGTCATTGTTTCCTTAAGAGGAGAAACATTGTTCATACCGTAAACCGTTGCCGAAGAACTGAAAACGATTTTCTTACAGCCGTTTTCTCTCATAACTTCGCAGAGGACAAGAGTACCTGCAATGTTGTTATCGTAATATTCAAGGGGCTTTTGGCAGGATTCACCAACGGCTTTAAGACCTGCAAAGTGAATTACTGCGTCGATTTTTTCAGTCTTGAAAATTGTATCAAGACCTTTTTTATCCCTGATATCGCATTCATAGAAAGTTAAGGGTTTGCCGCTGAGTTCGGCAATTCTCTTAAGAGATTCTCTTTTACTGTTGTAGAAATTATCAACCACAACAACGTCATAACCGGCTTTCATAAGTTCAATGCAGGTGTGTGAGCCGATATATCCTGCACCGCCTGTAACAAGAATTGACATATTTGTTCACCTCGTATATAATCTTACAGGAAGATTATACAATCAAAAAATGCAAATTGCAATAGTTTTACTTTAAGGAGATTAAATAAATGGAAAATTTATCCGACATTTCAGTTATAAAAAGAGTAATGGAAAAACACGGTTTCAGTTTTTCAAAGGCTCTCGGACAGAATTTTTTGATAAACCCGTCTGTTTGTCCGAGAATGGCGGAAATGTGCGGTGCTGATGAAAATACGGGCGTTATTGAAGTAGGTGCAGGTGTCGGCGTGTTGACGGCGGAACTTGCAAAAAGGGCTAAAAAGGTGGTCTGCGTTGAACTTGACACAAGACTGTTGCCCGTTCTTGACGAAACCCTGGCAGACTTTGATAACGTGGAAATTGTTAATGACGACATTATGAAAATTAACCTTCACGCACTTATAAAAGAAAAGTTTGAAGGAATGAAAGTTGTGGTCTGTGCAAATCTGCCTTACTACATTACTTCTCCCGTTATCACCCTTTTACTTGAAAGCAAACTTCCCGTTGAAGCCGTCACCGTTATGATACAGAAAGAGGCGGCACAAAGACTTTGTACTCCTGTCGGTTCAAGGGACTCGGGAGCAATCACCGTCTGCACCAATTATTATGCAGTTCCCGAAATGCTCTTTAATGTTTCAAGAGGTTCATTTATGCCTGCACCAAATGTTGACAGCACGGTTATAAGGCTCAACATAAGACCCGAACCTGCCGTTTTTGTTTCTGATGAAAAGAAGTTTTTCAAAATGGTAAAAGCCGCCTTTGCTCAAAGAAGAAAGACGGCGGTAAATTCTATAAGTTCGGGTATGTCACTTTCAAAGCAGCAGGTGATTGAAGCGCTGAAAAAGGCAGGTCTTGACGAAAATGTCAGGGCAGAAAAACTCTCAATGGAAGAACTTGCTTTGCTTTGTGAAAATTTGTGAAAAATGACAAAGGAAAAATTTTTGTATATACAAAATCCGATGTATAATGAATAATCATCAATAGTTTTTAACAAAAATGTTGAAAACTCTGTTGGTAAAGTTAAAAACTTTACTTTTAAAATTGCGAAAAAGAATTAAAAAGTGGAAAACCAATACTTTTTAACTTTTTTAACGGAGTTTTCCACATAGGCAAGAAAAAAACTTTACAGTGTGAAAAATGCTGTAAAGTTTTTTGTTTTACACTAAAATGTATGGGATTTTACATTTTTATGCATATTTTAATAATAATTCTTTGCGATTCTCGCATAGCGGTAGTCACCGTAGTCAATGCCTTTTGAAGAACGGTAGATACTAAGGATAAGACCCATGGCAAGATAAAGGCAGATAGTTGACGAGCCGCCCGCACTGATAAAGGGGAGAGTGATACCGATAACGGGAAGGAGTCTTGTGCACATACCGATGTTGACAAAAACCTGGGCAACAATCATAAAGGCAACGCCGTAGCACATCATCTGTGCGGCAAAGTTTTTTGATTTTTTGCCCACGGAAACGACTTTCACAGTAAGAAGAAGGAAAAGCCCGATAAGCACAACGGCACCGATAAAGCCCGTTTCTTCGCAGATAACAGAGAAAATCATATCGTTTTCTTTTTCGGGCAAAAGGGTTGTGTGAGTCAGTTCGCCTTTAAAAAGACCCATACCAGTAAAACCGCCGTTGCGTATTGCTTCAAGAGCCTGATTCTGCTGATAAATCTGGGTGGGATAATCCTCGGGACTGAAAAGGGCAAGGATGCGGTTTCGTTGGGTATCGTCAAAAACTTTGTACCAGATAAGAGGTGAGGCGGCGGCGATAAGTACGGCTCCTGCAGGGAAATAAAGCCAATGAACCCCCGACACATAAAGCATACCGATGAACATAAAACAGAAAATCATTGCCGAGCCCATATCACCCGTTGCCACAACAAGAAGAATGGGTATTGCCGCATGGATGCAAAGAAAGAATACGGTTTTAAGACTTGCAAGGTTATTTTTCACCTTGCTTAAATGATAACTGAAAGTAACAATAAAACCTATCTTTACTATTTCCGACGGCTGAAAATAAAGGGAGCCGATTCTGTACCAGGAAAACGCATCGCTTCGGGCATCGGGTGCCGTGCCGAAAGGAAACAGACCAAGCATAAGAAGTATACATACACCGCCGATAAGAGGCCACAGTTTGAGTATAATATCATAATCAATTGCGGAAATAATTAAGGCGGCAAACATACCCATACAAACGGCAAAAAGCATAACGCCTGAGTCACGGGAAAGGAAACTTTCACCGTCATAGGTTGCGCTGCTTACGGCAAGAATACCGAAAGCGGAAAGTGCAAAGCAGATGAGAATGAGTACGATGTCTGTTTCTATAATAACCTTTTTGATTTTTTTAAGCAAAATATATCACGTCCTAATTGACAACTGTTACTTTAATTATATTATGTTACGCAGAATATTTCAAGTGGAAAAGTTGACTTATTGTTTTTTAGTGTTATAATTATAGTATTGACAAACTTTGTGCGAGGTGAAAAAATGCAGAAATTTATAAGTTCGTCTGCCGCAGAAACAGAGAACTTTGCCGCCTCACTTGCAAAAGAAATAAAGGGTGCCACGGTAATTGCTTTTTTCGGCGGTCTGGGTGTGGGTAAAACTGCATTTACAAGAGGTCTTGCAAAAGGTATGGGAATTGATGCAGACGTTTCAAGCCCCACCTTTGCCATTGTTAATGACTACGGCGGAAAACCTCCTTTAGTGCATTTTGATATGTATAAGGTGGAAAGTTGGGACGACCTTTATTCAAGCGGCTTTTTTGATTATCTTGATATGGGTGCCGTTCTTGCTGTGGAGTGGAGCGAAAATATCGAAAACGCTTTGCCCGAAAACACTGTCAGAGTGACAATTGAAAAGGGTCAAGGCGAAAACGAAAGAATTATTACCGTAGAAGGAATTTAAATAATGAAAATATTAGCAATTGATACAAGTGCCGTATGTGCCTCGGCGGCAGTGACGGAAAACGGAAAAATACTTTCCGAAGCATCTGTTAATACAGGTCTTACTCATTCAAGAACTCTTATGCCTATGATTGACAGTGCTTTGAAAAATGCAGAAATTGAACTTTCCGAAATTGACCTTTTTGCCTGCAGTGTGGGCCCCGGCTCTTTTACGGGAGTGAGAATAGGCGTTGCGGCAGTTAAGGGACTGTGTGACGGTACGGGTAAAAAATGTATGCCCGTTTCAACTCTAGAGGCTCTTGCATATAATCTGGCAGACAGAAACTGTATTGCCGTTTCCGTTATGGATGCAAGGTGTCAGCAGGTTTACTGCGGTATCTTCAAAGCAGAAAACGGCACCGTTACAAGACTCACAGACGACGATGCTCTGAAAATTGAAGACCTGGGCAAAAAACTTCAGGACTATGAGGGTGAAATAATTTTCGTCGGTGACGGAGCGGAGATTTGTCACAAGGCTCTGGGGTATAAAAAGGCAGGTGCAGGAGTAGTTTTCCAGAGAGGCTCAAGCGTAGCCTTTGCCGCAGAGAAAAACTTCACGGGTGAAAATGCCCTTGAAGGAAAAGATATTTTACCTCTTTATCTCAGACTTCCCCAGGCGGAAAGAGAGTTAAAGGCAAAAAGTTTAAACAATAAATAATTTTAAAGGAGATATAACGATGATAGCATTAGGAGCAGACCACGGCGGATTTCATCTTAAAGAGGAAATCAAAAAGCATCTTGAAGAAAGAGGAATCGAATATAAAGATTTCGGTACTTATTCACCTGAGTCAATTGACTATGCGGCAATTGCCTATAAAGTTTGCAAAAGCGTGACAAGCGGAGAAAGTGAAAAGGCTATTCTTTGTTGCGGAACGGGTATCGGAATTTCTATGGCGGCAAACAAGGTAAAGGGTATCAGAGCCGCTTGCTGCAGCGATTATTTCAGCGCAAAATTTACAAGACTTCACAACGATGCAAACGCTCTTTGTATGGGCGGCAGAGTTGTGGGGGCAGGTCTTGCACTTGAAATGGTTGACGTTTTCCTCGACACAGAATTTGAGGGCGGCAGACATCAAAGACGTGTTGACCAGATTATGTCCATTGAGGCTGATACTTTTGAAGGCTGATTTTTAAGGAGGAAAGGAAAATGGCGGTTATAAAAAGAGCGATCACGATTTTCACGGCAATTATCAGTTTAGCGGCTTCTTTCTTTGGCATTTCCACCGATTGTTTTACCAAGAAGGCAGAGTCTTTCAGAGTTACAAGTTACATTGTGGCAGATTATGTGCAGGATATTTCTTCTCTTCACAGTGAGGATTTTGACATTATCACCGATGCCATCATTTTCGGCTCGGCAACATTTGATGCCGAAGGCAACGTAAATCTTGAAAAAGAGGAACTTGAAACTGCTCTTTCTAATCTTCGCACCGTAATCGGCGACAGAGATGTAAACATAAGCCTCAATCTTCTGGGTCCCACATATACAGGCGACTCTCCCGATTGGCAGGAGCAGATGAACGGTCAGACAGAAGAACACAACAAGGCTTTTAAAAGCGGTGTGCTCGAGGATAACATCATCGCAGTTCTTGAAGAATATGACTTTGACGGTGTACATTTTGATTACGAGTATCCCACAAATCTGAAAGCACACATTCCCTATAACAGATTTCTTGTTTCTTTAGATAAAAAACTCGGTGACAAATACACCCTCGGTGTTGCCACAAACGAGTGGAACTTATATTTCACCGCAGCCGCCATTGAAGCCGTTGATACCTTCGAGCTTATGATGTACGACGTTTACGATGACGAAGGCAGACACTCAACAACGGAAACCGTTAAGGAGCTTGTTGAAAAGATAGAAGTCTGGGGTGTACCTGTTGAAAAGGTAAATTTAGGTTTACCTTTCTACGCAAGACCTTCCGACCACGATGCATATTGGTACGGATATAACGGTTATTATGATAGCCTTGACGAAAACAATTGGTATTATGACAGCGAGCTTGACAAATATTTCTGGTTTAATACTCCCGATGTAATTGCGGAAAAAACTCTCTTTGCAATAAATGAGGGCTACGGCGGTGTTATGATATGGCATTACAGCTGCGATTTACCCTCAACAGATGAGATGTCACTTCTCAGGGCTATCGGCTCCGTAACAGAATAAACAGTAAGAGAATATGAAGTTTTGCATTCTTTGCAGAATTTCATATTCTTTTTT
>CAYNIN010000034.1:0-8995 GCA_964397395.1 uncultured Faecalibacterium sp. | reverse complement strand
TTTTCCAGAGAGTCGGTGTCATAGGCTGTGAGCATCGGCAAAACCTGCAAAGAATGCTACCGCTCCTGAGAGTTTTACGAAATAAGTAAGACCGTATAACTGCGTTAAAGTTAATGAGTGCCGCAATAAAAGCGGAATACGGGTGGAACCGTGGAGTCGGATTTTAGTGACTTCATCCCATACAGGTAATGCTGTTTTGGGATGGAGTCTTTTTATTTGGATTTTATAAAGAAAGGAAGAGTTACTATGATTAACGTAACACTTAAAGGCGGCGTCGTTAAAGAGTACGAAGAAAATGTCAGCGTACTTGACGTTGTTAAGAGCCTTGGTGCAGGTCTTTACAAAGCCGCTTGTCTTGCAAAGGTTGACGGCGCTTACTGTGACCTGAGAACAAAACTTTCAAAGGACTGCGAGGTTGAAATTTTAACCTTTGACGATGATGAGGCAAAGAAAACCTTCAGACACACCTGTTCACACATTCTTGCCCAGGCAGTTAAAAGACTTTATCCCGATGTAAAGCTTGCTATCGGCCCTGCCGTTGATAACGGTTTTTACTATGACTTTGACAGTGAAGTGAGCTTCACTCCCGAAATTCTTGAAAAAATCGAAGGCGAAATGAAAAAGATTGTCAAAGAAGGTCTTTCTCTTGAACAGTTTGATATGGACGCCGACGAAGCAATTGCTCTTATGGAAGAAAAGGGCGAAACTTATAAAGTTGAACTTATCAAAGAACACGCAGATAAAGGCGAGAAGATTTCCTTCTACCGCCAGGGTGAATTTACTGAACTTTGTGCAGGCCCTCATCTTCCCGATACAAGTCGTGTAAAGGCTTTCAAGCTCACCTCCTGCACGGGTGCTTATTGGAGAGGCGACAGCAAAAACAAGATGCTTCAGAGAATTTACGGCACTGCTTTTACAAAGGCAAGTGACCTTGAGGCATATCTTCTTCAGGTTGAAGAGGCTAAAAAGAGAGATCATAACAAACTCGGCAGAGAACTTGAAATCTTCACAACTGTTGACTGTGTAGGTCAGGGACTTCCCATTATGCTTCCCAAGGGCACACACATCGTACAGACCCTTCAGCGTTTTGTTGAAGACGAAGAAAAGAGAAGGGGCTGGGTTCGCACAAAGACTCCTCTTATGGCAAAAAGCGACCTTTATAAAATTTCGGGTCATTGGGATCACTATAAAGACGGTATGTTCGTTTTGGGCGACGAAGAAAAGGACGACGAAGTTTTTGCACTTCGCCCCATGACCTGTCCCTTCCAATATCAAGCATACCTTAACAGAGCACGTTCCTACAGAGATTTACCCATGCGCCTTGCCGAAACCTCAACCCTTTTCAGAAACGAGGCTTCAGGCGAAATGCACGGTCTTATCCGTGTCCGTCAGTTCACAATTTCCGAGGGACATCTTATGTGCACCCCCGAACAACTTGAAGACGAGTTTAAACGCTGTCTTGAACTTTGCGTATATATGCTTAAAACTCTCGGTCTTTATGAAGACGTAACCTACCGTTTCTCACAGTGGGATCCCGAAGACAACGAAAAGTATATCGGCACACCTGAACAATGGGATGAAGCCCAGGGTGTTATGTATAAAATCCTTGACCACCTTGGCATCGACTATAAAGTCGGTATCGGTGAAGCTGCTTTCTACGGCCCCAAACTTGACATTCAGATTAAGAATGTTCACGGCAAGGAAGATACTCTTATCACAATTCAGATTGACCAGATGCTTGCCGAAAAGTTCGGTATGGAGTATGTTGCCGCTGACGGCACAAAGAAGAACCCCTATATTATTCACAGAACTTCAATCGGCTGCTATGAAAGAACACTTGCACTTCTCATTGAAAAATACGCAGGTGCCTTCCCCGTATGGCTTGCACCCGAAAAAGTCCGTATTCTTCCCATTGCCGACAGACATCAGGATGCCGCTTATGAAGTTAAGCAGGCTCTTGCCCGGGCAGGTATTGACGATGTAACCGTTGACATCAGAAGTGAAAAACTCGGTTACAAACTCCGTGAAGCCCAACTTGAAAAAATTCCCTATATGCTCGTTGTGGGCGACAAGGAAGCAGAAGAAGGCAGCGTTTCCGTAAGAAAACGTGGTCACGGCGACCAGGGCTCAATGTCCACCGAAGAGTTTATTAAACTTATCAAAGAAGATATAGAAACAAGAGCTATCTGGTAAAAAAGATATAAGAAAAAAGTCACTCGGTTTTTCGGGTGACTTTTTTTGCTGTTCATTCAGTTTGCAAGGCAGTCCGCAAGGGACGTGTCTTCAAGAATTGTGTTAAGGTTATAAAGGAAAAGCACATGGGAAAAGCCGTTTTCCTGAATAATCCCTTCAAGACTGTCTGTGAGATACCTGGGGTCAACAACAACGATTTTGTTGAAATAGGGTGTAAGCATAGGTATAAGACAGTTGGCATAGGAGTCCTTTATAACAAGCAGAGTGTTTTTACTTTGTGAAGTTGTCGTAACGGTGATTTTGTCATAATTTCCGCCGAAGAAAACTTCATATTGATTTTTCTCATAAAGTTTACTTTCGTCAAAGAAAGAGGCGGTTTTCGTCTGCAAAGAATCGTAGGAAACAACATAACTGTTTTCACTGCCCTTTACAGTGCAGATTTCAACGGTATCGTAACTGTCGTATACACCTGCTTTTGAGGAAAGTGTGCCTTGAAAATTATTTGATACGGTGTAAAACTCATATTCCGTTTGGCTTATATCAATTTCCCATTCATTCATAAGAAGTTTGAAAGCCTCAAAGGCACCTCTTGTTGTCCAGTGGTGGTCAGTTTTATAGTAAAGATCCTTACCGGAAGAAAGGTCTGAAAAATGCTTTGCAAGGTCAATCCACTTTACGTTTTCATTGCCGATGTAATTTTTGATGTCGCTGAGTTGATAATCCTGTTTCGGATAGGGAGCGTTGGCGGGAAGCAGGTCGGAATAAATAAAGCCCGAATCGGGAGCGATCATTATGCTCTTTTTCATCTCGGGATATTTAGCGTCAAAATCGGAAATGGCCCAGGCAATCGCTTCTGTATTTTCTTCGTTGTATTCATTGGGTTTGGCGAAAAGGAAGCCTTTTTTGCCTATATATACTCCGCCGACTTCTTTTTTTCCTGAAATTCGGTCTGCAAGGGTTTTAAGGCGGATAATTTCATCTCTGAAAATAAACTGGTCTGTCATATAAGTTTCGAACTTTTCCATAAAAGTGCCTTCAAAAATACTGTTCAGGCTCAAAGTCGGGAAAGTTGAAAGCACACGGTTTTCTTTTTCGGAATAGGTGGAGTCCCCGTCAATAATGTTCAGGATGCCGATGCCGAAAATCAGTATAATAAAGACCGCAATAAATACAGAGAAAATGAAACTGCCCTTTTTCTTTTCTTTTTTTTCACCCACGGGAGTGTCGGTGTTTTGTTTAAGGTTTTCGTCGTTCATTGATTTTCCTCTTTAGAATCTGAAATATAGGAAAGGATTATAGGTTTCGCTGATGAGATAAATGATGCACAGCAGGAATATAACCGTATAGCAAATGCTCATGGCGGTTATATTGAGCCTGAAATGTTTCGGTCTTGCGGCGTTTGCAAAAACGCCTAAAGCGCTGAAACTCATTAAAACAACAGGGAACCAGTTGTTTGATAAAAGATATTTTGCAGTGGTGTCAACAAGAACATTACCCGAAAGGGCAAACATACTTTTAAGATAGATAATTGCCGAATCGAGAGAACTGCTTGAGAACAGTACCCAGCCCACAACTACAATAAGCATTGTTACGGCGTGGCGGATAAAAGAGGGGAGTTTTTCTATTACTTTGCCGAAAATATACTTTTCGAGAATGAGAAGCACTCCGTAATAAGCGCCCCAGGCGATAAAATTCCAAGCCGCACCGTGCCACAGACCTGTCAGCGACCAGACGATAAGCAGGTTAAGTATGGTGCGGAAAGTACCTTTTCTGTTGCCGCCAAGCGGAATATAGACGTAGTCCCTGAACCAATTGCTCAGGCTTATATGCCATCTTCTCCAGAAGTCCGTAACACTCGTTGCGGTGTAGGGGAAGTTGAAATTCTGAATAAAGTCGAAGCCCGTCATTTTGCCAAGACCTATTGCCATATCGGAATAACCGCCAAAGTCGAAATAAATCTGCAGGGTATAGCAGATAATGCCAATCCAAGCCGTCAGAACGGAAACGGAAGCCACGTTCATTTCAAGCACCTGACTGTAAACCGCCCCTGCCGCATTGGCAAAAAGCACTTTTTTACCCAAACCTCTAACAAAAAGCATAATACCTGCGGCAAACTTATCTTTTGTTACAGTTCTGTCTTTAAGTTGAGTCTGGACATCATAGTACTGCACAATGGGACCTGCAATAAGTTGGGGGAACATTGAAATATAGGTTGCAAAGGGGAGAAGTTTTTTCTGTGCCGAAACCTCGCCTCTGTATACGTCAATAACATAGGAAAGAGCCTGGAATGTATAAAAGGAAATACCCACAGGCAAAGAGAGTTCGCTGTAACTTAAAGAAAGACCGAAAATACTGTTAATGCTCTCAACGGCAAAGCCGTAATATTTGAAAAAGCCGAGAACGAAAAGATTAAACGCAAGGGCTAAAAACAGAAAGAACTTTTTAAGCCTCGGTCTGTCTATGGCGTTGTCAATATCCAGAGCAACGTTATAGTTAAAGAAAATGCTAATGAGCATCAGAACAATATACACGGGTTCACCCCATGCATAGAAAATAAGACTCATTATGCAAAGAACAAAATTCTTTTTTGTTATTTCTCTTTCCTTGTTTCTGAAAAGCGGAAGAAAATACAGAATCAAGGTAACGGGCAGAAAAACAAACAGAAAAGATGTACTGCTGAAAACCATTATTACACCTCTGTAAAATGACAGCGGTCAATCCGTAACGGGTGTGACCTCTGCCTTTTTGTGTCGTAAATTATTTTATTGATGAGAGAAAAGCAGAATAGGCTTCCTCTGCTTTTTCGTTTACACAGTAGAAAATCACACCGTTTTTCACTTCGATAACGGAGTTTTTCAAAAGGGCAAAAGCCTCCGGGGAGTAGGATTCAAAAATTGCCTTTTTATCTTCTACGGCATTTTCAATGGCAGAAAGAATTTCTTCTTTATCTGCATTTGCGGGCTTGATGACTATAACTTCACAAACATTCATAACATCTTTACTGCCATAATAGGCAAAGGACTCAAATTGCTTTGAGTCAAGACCGAAGTTTTCCTGAAGTTCGTTTTTGCCGAATTTTTGGAGCCCTTCCGTATCCATAACTTCAATTACACTTTCGCAGATTTCTTCGCTTGAAAGGGTGACGGCTTTTTCTTCGCCGACAATAAAGACGATAAATACAGCCAGAACGACGATACATACTATTTCAAAAAAAACTGTTTTACGCATTAAACAATCTCCATTTTTTCAATCAGATATCTGAGCCAGTAATTTCTGTAAAACTTTTCGGAAAAATGAATACCGTCACTTCCGTAGCAGTATTCAATATCCTTGAAAAGACCGGCATTACTGAGGAAATCCACGTTAAGTTCTTTGCACATTTTTTTGAGTGCCTTATTATATTTGTGGATATTTTCAAAGCGTTTACCCGTAGCAATACTTCTGTCAACGGGGAAAAGGGAACTTATGATAATTCTTGTGTCGGGCAAGGCTTCCTGAAGTTCTTTTATAATATCTGTGTACATTGAAATGAAAAATTCAAGATGAGAGTCTTTTGTGCCTATCATATTAACACCGTAGTGGAGCAGAAGAATGGGCGGTTCAAGACTTTTGATTTTGTCGATATTATCTGAAAGGTGGTAAAGACTTGCGGAAACCTGAGTGAGCAATTTGTTGGGATTGAGTATGTTATAACACTCAAGACCGTTCATAAGGGAGTCACCAACGATGTAAACATCTTTGAGAGCCTTTCGGTAAGTAATTTTGCCCTTGTCAAGTTTTTTAAGAAGTTTCTGAACTTTCTGCTCTTTCGTTTCAGGCACATAATTACGGATTTTTTCTGCTTTGTCAACTGCGTCCTGAGCGAGAGCCACATCGGCATTGCCGATATTCTGAATATATGAAACGCCCTCCTGCGTATCAATGTCTTCAACGGTATCTTCCTTCATAAGCAAAAGAAGGTTACTCATTGGATAGAGCATAAGAAGGGCGAGAAATATGACTGCTAATTTTTTCAATTTCTTCACCTGTTAATCTGAAATTCAGACATAAAAATACATTTTATATCTGATTGTCTTAATATTCTACATCTTTTCTTTTTCTAAATCAATAGCAAAACCTATCAATTAAACAAAGAATTTGTAAATAAATTTGTGGGATATAATGTATCGGTTGTGTACAAAGAAAAAAGGACACGATTGTGCCCTTAAAACATATTATTATGCTGTTGACAAGGAAGAATGTTTTCATTCTCTTTTAAAACGGCAATGGGTGCCGTTGCCCAGGGGTGACATAAACTTGTGTTCCACTTCTGCTCTTTACCCCAAGCCTCAAAGCAGGCGGTAGCACCTTCTTTGAGCATATTAAGCCAGTCTCTTTCACCGTCACCGCAGATAATTTCCGTAACCTGCCTGTTTTTACCGAGCCTGCAAAGTGCGCAAAGGTAGAAATAGGAAAAATAAACACCGCAGGAAAGTCCCTTTTTCAAAAGGAAACTGCTCAAGGCATCTTTATGTTCTTCTTTGTGTATGCCGAAGAAAACGGGCAGAGCGTTGGAATGTAAGGCACAGTGGTCGGTACTTTCGCTGTCTTTGTAAAGTCCCGTTTCTTTGCACAGGAAAACATTGTTGAAACTTTCTTTGAGTCTGTCACTCTGATTTTCGAAGGCTATACCAAGTTCGGCTTTTATTTTTTCAGTATAAATCACGCTGCCGATGTAGAAGGCGTTTATCACGTTGTGGACACCTTCGCCGACGGGGTCGCAGAGTTCAAAATCATATCCGTCACGAAGATTGTCGGGCCAGTCAACAAGGTTCCAGCCCTCTGTTACTTTTTCGAGAAGTCCGTCGTGACGCTCATACCGACGGAATATTTCCTTTATTTTTTCGCAGTAGGGGAGCATCTGCGAAAGGAATTGTCTGTCCTTTGTGTAAAGATAGTACCGCCATACATTAAGAGGGAACTGCAAGGTATAGTCGGCAATTTTCTGCTTATAACTGCAGGGCGAAACGGCGAGGAACTCACCGCAACAGATGTAAGACTCGGTGAAGTTTTTAAGTGCTTTTTTTAAAAGACGAGGATCTTCCGTCAGATACAAATGAGCAAAACCTGCAACGGTGACGTCACCGAGATACTGTCCCTTTTCTCTCGTGGGGCAGTCGGTGATGGTTTCGCCTATACCGTACTTAAGAGTGTCTTTGCAAAGAGAGAGTATTTTGTCAAGAACACTTTCTTTTTTCTCAAAAGCGAACTTCTTTTTCGGAAAAGGATAGTGGCATACACGCATCTTTATATCCGTGACACTGCAATTATTTCCCGCAATAATTTCGCCGAAACGGAAAGCCTTCGTGTCAAACTGTTCAATGAAGTTATCGCCTTTTTTTAGAATGTAGGTGTCTTCATATCTGCAGCCGCAACGCATATCGTATAAGGGTCTGCCCTTTTCGTCAAGTTCTTCTGCAAGGCGGAGCGTTATTTTTTCACCGTCTGTTTCTGCTTTTGCAGAAATCAGCATTGTACCCGTTCTTTCTTTACCGAAGTCAAAGAAAATACGGTTTTCTTTGGCTTCGGTTTTATCGGGAGAAAGGGTGTAACATTCAAGCAAAGGAAAAGCTTCTTTTTCAAAAGTATATATGTTTTCTTTAAGACGCATATTTTTCTTTTTTTCGGGCGGTATTCTCAAATCTCTGTTTTCACTGAATTGGGTATCGTAACCTAAAATGCGGGAGGGGAGAAAAGTACAATCTTTTTCATAGATCCAACTTTCGTCGGAAGAAAGGATAATTTCACCGTCGCAGTATAAATCAAAAATCATACCGCAGTTTCCGTCACCGCTTACCCGTACTCTGTTGATAAGCCCCTGATAGTAAAGCCGTACCCTTATTTCGTTTATCTTTCCCTTTTTAATATAGGGAGTAAGATCTATTTCATTATAATTGTATGCAAAAACATAAGCGGGAGCAGGACCTTTTGCTGCAAATTCTCCGCCGATATAAAGGTGGTAGTAATCGTCGGCTGAAATTTTTGCCCATACCTTTTCAGCCCTATGGGGACAGTAAAAGTCTTTATATACGTCTGCAAAGAAGTTTTGCTCACAGGTTTCTTTTTCCGCCGAAAACTCCTCGGGACAAATCCAACTGCCCTTAAAGATACCATTTTCCATTTTTTCACCGCCTTTTTCACCTTAAATATAGCACTTTGCTTTTGAAAATGCAATAAAGCGTAAAAAACTTGCACAGATTTTTAAGGTTGGTTGTGTATATTCAATAAAAATGCATAAAAATGTATATTTTGTGAAAAGCGCCTTGACTTTTGCATAAAATTGCGTATAATATAGCATAGTTTAAAAGAACGGAGTTATGAAATTATGAAAAAAGAAATAAAGAAAATCGTCCTTGCTTATTCAGGCGGACTTGATACATCAATTATTATCCCTTGGCTCAAAGAGCATTACGAAGGCTGTGAAGTTATTGCAGTTTCAGGTAACGTAGGTCAGGGCACCGAACTTGAAGGTCTTACCGAAAAGGCTATCGCAACAGGTGCATCAAAACTTTACATCGAAGACCTCAACAAAGAATTTGTTGAAGATTATATCTATCCCACCCTTAAAGCAGGTGCGGTTTATGAAGGTATGTACCTTCTCGGCACTGCTTTTGCCCGTCCTCTTATTGCAAAGAGAATTGTTGAAATTGCAAAGGCAGAGGGTGCAGACGCAATCTGTCACGGCTGTACGGGTAAGGGTAATGACCAGGTACGTTTTGAACTTGCCATCAAGGCTTTTGCTCCCGAAATGGAAATTATTGCT
>CAYNIN010000033.1:0-15342 GCA_964397395.1 uncultured Faecalibacterium sp. | reverse complement strand
TGTGCTTTTCAACTGCTCGGGAGTTTCACAGCTCTACTTGATTTCACATTCTACAATTGTGGTCGCTACGGCCGTCATATTCCGATAAGTGAGCAATCGTCTAATTTTCAGAGTGCTTTTCAACAGCCGTGTAGTCCGACAGTCGAGAGCCGCTACAGAGTTCTTTTCTTTCACAGACTTCCGCCAGCCTTTGTGCATAGCAAGTCTGACGGGGAGGTTATTTGCCTTCCCTGTAGGTTATTTGCCTTCCCTATAAGGAAGGTGGCAGTCGTAAGACTGACGGATGAGTTTTCTCACCGTTTCAACTCACTTAAATGGTGGCTGCTTTCTTGCCTCGCCTGAAAGGAGAGGTGGCGGCGGAGCCGTCGGAGAGGTTATTTGCCTTCCCTATAAGCAATGTCATTAACTTAAGAAAAATGCAACAATGTTGTAGGGTCACGGCGAGCCGTGACCGCCGATATATTCATACTATTCTTATCAAAATGAAACTTGTTGAATCATTTTTGTATATAAAATTTGCAGGATAGTGCAGTTTTGCGGACACGGCACGCCGTGTCCCTACAAGAGAAATCCTTAAGTTAATGACATTGCCCTATAAGGAAGGTGGCAGTCGTAAGACTGACGGATGAGTTTTCTTTCTTAATATTAGTCGTAAAGCACTTAAATTTGCTTTATTAGTTTATCAATATCCAAAATAAACCTTGCAGAAATCTTCAAGGCTTTCCCAGAACTGTACATCACTTTCATCGTCAAACCAGAGTCCGTGACCTGAATTCGGGTAGGAAATGCAGGTGTGGGGAACCTTCTTATTCTGAAGTTTTTCGAGAAGTGCCGTTCTATTTCCCGAAGGCACCATAAGGTCAAGGTCACCGTAACCCATAAGGGTCGGCAGGGATTTTTTATTGACATAGGCAACGGGTGAAACGGAGTTTATCACGTCTTCCGCCTTGCCGCTTTCGTAATCCTCAACGGTTATAGTCTTACCTGCAAGCAAACCTGCAAGGGTGAGTATTGCTTCTTTTGTATAAGTGGGTGCCCAGGCTTCAGGGTGCAAATCCGACGGGCCGCTCTGATTTATAACAAAGCGCAGTTTTATGGGAGAGTCTGACGCTCTCGAATAAGAATAAAGCATTGCCAGGTGTGCTCCTGCAGAAAATCCGCCAAGGGCACCTGTGGTAATATTAAGCCCTTGCTCATCAGAAAAATCCTTGATTTTTTGCAGTGCCATTTCAATTTCATCAAGCATGGTAAAAGCCGTGACACTCATTGAAAGGTCAGTTATCAGACTGTAATCCATTGTGGCGGCAACATAACCCATACCTGCAATTTTTCTGCAATATTCGTCAAGTTCCTCTTTGGAGCCTGATTTCCAACTGCCTGCGTGAAGATAAAGTATAACCGAGTTATTATCTCTGCGGCAAGCCTCCTCGGGAACATATATATCCATTATCTGCTTTTCGCCACCGTAGGAAATATCCGTATAAACGGTGATTCCGCTTTGCATATCTATGCCGAAAAAAGCCGCAAAATATGAAATTATTGCCATTATCATAGCCACAATTTTAGTCATTATCGGAAACCTCCCGCTTAAAAAGTTCAGCACCCTTAAAAAGAGCGCTGAACATATTTTTTATTCGTCGATGTGAGCAAAGAAAAATTCTTTTCTCTCCTCGGTGTTGATTACGGTTACGGGCTTGACCTGATTGAGAATCTTACCCTGCTTCTTGAGCATTTCTCTGTAATCGTTATAACTGTCTTTCTTAAGGAAAACAACTTTAGGCATACCGAGCATACCCCAGCGTCTGTATTTGAAATATTTTTCGTTGCTTTCGTTGAGCCACTTGTCAAGGGATTGTTCAATCTCGGGAATCATATCCTTTGATATTTCGTTTTCGGGTTCTGCAAGCATCATATAACGAACGGGATCACTTTCCTTATCGTCATAGAAACTGTAACCCTTGAAGGTGATACCGAGTTCTTCCTGAACCTTTGCTGCTGCCCAGTCAACCATCTGTGTAGTTGTTTTTTCGTTGGCGATGTTCATTGCAAGGTTATTTCTGTAAAGGAACTCGATTTTGGGAGTCTTATTATAGTAACCCGTTACACGTACAACGTCTTCAATCTGGTAGCGGTAAAGACCTGAGAAGTTGGTAACGATGAGTTCGTAGTCCTTGCCCACTTCAACTTCACCGATGGTGAGAGGTCTTTCAATGTCGGGGTTATCAATGGGGATAAACTCGAAGAAAATTGAACGGGGAAGAAGAACTGCGTCGTTACAGTCAAGGTCAACGGGCATAGCCATATAACCTTCTGCTGCGGCGTAACCCATATTGTGAATGGGGGCATCGCCTGTATGCTTACGGAGTTTCTGCACATAGAATTTGAGGTTTGAACCAACCATACCGTAGGACCATACGAAGTCGGGCCAGAGTCTTTTTGCAATGGGGTCATCAAAGCCTTTTGCACATTCACGTCTGATTTCTTCTGCACGCTTGGGCATGGGCTTGAACTTCTTTTCCCACTTCTGACGAAGGTCGTCAGGACATTTAACTGAGGGGTCAATTGTACCCTTTTCGATGTCGTTACATACCATTTCCCAATTCTGTTCAAGGTAATCAAACATACCTGTAAGGAGAGTAACAACCATTGAGCCGAGGAAGGTTACATCTCTTCTCTGCAAAGCAAAACGAAGGTGGAAGTATGTTGAATCAACGGCATCCTCGTTTTCGGGATACATAAAATCGTTGGGAGTTGTCATGAAAAATTTTGAAATGGGTTTAAGGTATGTAAAGGGAACCTGACCTGCACCGTTACCCATTTTGCCGTCTTTCATCTTATGACCTGTGAGGATAATTGCAACGGGACCTATCTGCTTTGGGAACTTTTTGCCGTGCTTATCAAACCAGATTTTTGCACAGGCAGGAGTTGCCGCAAAGCCCATACACTGCATATTCCAGACAGCCTTACCGGACTGGGGAAGAATCTTGGGCTTACCTACCGAACCTGAGGATGTGCAATATCTTACACATTTTCTTGCCATCATAAGATTCTTTTCGCCGTTCATCATACGCTCAACGTAATCTGAATAGGTATCATAATTTGAAAGAGGAACAATTCTCTGAAAATCTTCAACACTCTTAACGTCTTTAAAGCCGATTTTCTTGCCGTACTCCGTATCCTTATTTTCGTCCATAATCTGCATAAGGATCTGCTCCTGTGTTTCAACGGGAACTGAAGTATAATGATTTACACCTTTGAAAACCATTTGACCGAGTAATACGCCGATATCTGAAAGTGCCATAAAGTAAACCTCCGCTTTTCCTAATCTTTTTTTATAAAACTACGGACATATTTTGTTTCTTTTCCGTAATTTGTGCAACATACTTATGCTAACATTTTTTTCTTTTTCTGTCAAGATAATGTTAACCGTTTTTCAATAATGTAACGTTTTTATTTCCATTTAATCTGCCATTCTTCTTCAACATAACCGCTCATGGCGCCGCTGCCTGAAAGACCGAAGCCCTGTGCCTCACCGATAGCACTCATCGGCATATATTCATAGTAGTTTGAAATTTTGCCCTCGGAATCAAGGGTCACGCTGACTGTAGCGCCGCTGTAAGTGAAGTCTGCTCTTGTAACTTCGCCTACGGGAAGTTCAAAAAGCGAGAAGTCAAGCACGTCGCAGGAAGCACCGTGATAAGTGGGTCTGGGGTTTTCAAGGGTACTGCTTTCGGGGATAAGTTTAATGGTATACTTTACACCGTCTGCAACCTTTTCCGCCGTAGCCGAGGCAAGACCCGCCGTATCTGTCATAGTGAAGTTTCTCTCTGTCGGGGGGATTGCTTCAAGGCTTGTTGTCATTTCGTCATCTTCGGGGTCATAGCCCTGACCGTTTGTGAAGTCAAATTCACTCACTTCCGTGTCACCCGTAAAAGCAGAAACAACATTGTTTACGAGAGAGAGTGCCCAAGGTATGCTCAAATCGTCAACCTGAATACTGAGAGTCTGTATCTTCGTTGCGGTGAAAGAAGCCGTAGTGCTCTTAAGGGAGTTTACACCGTCACGTACCGCTGTAAGAATTTCCTCGGGAGTATAGTCCGAAGGGCTTTTTTCCGTCGTCACAACTGACTGTGTTGTTGTCTGGGCGGTAGTTTGAGTTGCTGTCTGGGTTGTTGTCTGAGTTGTGGTTTCTGTCGGCGGTGCCTGCGTAGTCTGCGTTGTAGTTACCGTCGAGGGTTGAGTAGTGGTAGGGTCGGTTATCTGAATGTTTGACTGCGATGTGAGAACATCGGTATTTGCCGTGCCCGTTGTAACACTCTCCATGCAGAAGCCTACAAGTGCCGCAACAAGAAGGGCAAGAATGACAATAATAACCAATCCCCATTTATCCTGGGTTGAAATTTTTTTCAAAACCGTTGCCTTCCTTCACTTTTTTATTCTTAAAAACAATAAATTTACGTTTTATTATACCATTCACTGAATACAAATTCAATATTATTGTCTAAAATTTCACACATTGGAAAAAAAGTTATTAAAGTTATTATAAAAAGATATAATCTGAATTGACTTTTTAATTTTCTTTGTGTAAAATATCTTCTTGTGAGTGAGTCGGGCAGTCGCAGGCTTCTTATGAAGCGTGAGGAAAGTCCGAGCTTCACACGGCAGGGTAACGGCTAACGGCCGCCGAGGGCGACCTCAGGGAAAGTGCAACAGAAATAAACCGCCGTATTTTTACGGTAAGGATGGAAAGGCGAGGTAAGAGCTCACCGGCACACAGGGAACTGTGTGGCCATGTAAACCCTACCCGAAGCAACACCGACAGGATATGATACGTCAGCCGGACGCAAACCGAAAGGTGGCTTGAACTGTGCAGCAATGTACAGTCTAGATAGATGATTGCCTTAAATGACAGAACTCGGCTTACAGATTCACTCAAACATTCGGCACAATTTTCAGAAATTGTGCCGAAATGAAATTTATATTGATTTTTTACGGTGTAGTTTATGCTATGCCCTTTTTTCTTTTTATATTTACGTAATGCTTGTGGCTTATTGTAAACAAACTCGTATATTATTCAAGCAAATCCTCTGCCTTACAGCCAAGTGCCTGTGCCAATGCAAAAAGGTTACTTACGGCAGCCTTGTTTATATCCTTTGCACGCTGTTCGTATTGCTGAATCATTCTTAACGTAACACCTGATTTAACCGACAAGTCTTTTTGTGAAAGCCCGATTGCCTTGCGGACGGTCTGCAATTTCGTAGGTAGATTTTTGCGTTCAAGTATGGAATTCGCAACATCGGTAAATTTTTCCTCTGACGCTTCGTGCAAAGTGGGATACAACTTATAAATCTCACTCATAGGAAGATATTTTTTTATTTCTTTAAAACTTTTTCCTGTGTGCCATTGATAAAAAGCCAATATCCAACCGCACCAATATTCAGGTGAACAGTCGTATTCTGTTTTAGGTGCAGAAAAACTATTTCTTTCTCCCGTACGGTGTAAAACTTCCCACACGAGTTCTGTTCCCGAAAGACCTGAAACAAATTTCGGCGCACCTGATGCAAACTGGTCAGCAATGCCGCTTATGATAAACATATCAAGAAAATCATCCATAGATATATTTAAGACGGTTGCCGAATAATCAAAGGCTTCACCTAAATTTTTAACAGCATCACCAAGATACATTTCATCGTAAGCGTGAATCATCACTTCTCATTTCCTCTCTGATAATATCTCTCATAAAAATACCGTCAATATCTTCTTTTTCAAGTTCCTCAAAAAAAGCATTCCGTGCTTTATCGTCTCTCATTTTTCTTCGGGCATAGTAAATAGTATTGTCTGCCAATTCAGCAGATTTAAACTTTATCTGATTAAAGGCTTTTTCGGATTTCAGTACATACTGCTGGCCAAGTTTGCCAAGCCGCATTGCATAGTTTAACTGATTTAAAGAAATTTCATTGCTCACAAAAGCTTTGGCAAAAGAAAAGTATGAATCATCTGCACGGTAACCGACTATCAAGTCATATTCACTGATGTCAATCAAAAAGTGCTCTTTCAACCACTGAACGCCCCTGCGCATAACAGGCGTTGACAGACGGAATCTGCGGTTATCCGTAAGCAGTGCAAGCCAATGAAGAATTGTGTATTCTTCCGAGGACAAATCAAGAATTTTCAGTCCGTCAGTTTCCAATTCATACTTATTTGCAAACCCGTCAATTCCTTCATTACAAGACCATTCCTTTGCAAGTTCAATATGCTCCGTGCAATAAAAACCCTTTCCGTAATCGTTATAAATTTTACCCTTACCGAAAACAGGTTTTTCAATTTTTTCATTTGAACCATGATATAAAATAATATTGCTCATATAAAACCTCCCTGCAACTATCTCTAAAGAGTTATTTCATCTGTATTATATCTCTAAAGAGTCAGTTTGTCAATAGATATAAAAGTCACCACTCACAAATTTTTCCGTAAAATAAACTGAGGTGACTTTTATGATTGATAATTTATTATGCATTCTGTCCGCCATAGTAATTTTTCTCGGTATGTTCTTTTTCTTTTACGCCCTTATAAGCAAAGGGCTTTGCTTCGGGGCAAAGAGAAATTTCTACACCGTTATTGCCGGTCACGAAGAAAATTCTGCCCTTGCCGACGAAATCTACTGCGCCACGGTTCAGGCAAATCTTTTCAACTTCTCACTCCCCTCTCCCGTTATCGTGATTGATTACGGGCTTACGGAGGAAACGAGAAAAAAGTGCGAAGTTATCTGCGAGGGCTGCGGAAGAATAATTTTTTGCAGTGAAGACGAACTTACGGAAATTATCAGTCAGGGAGAGTATTTGTGTCCTGCGGAATTATACAAATAACGGATATAAAAACTGTGGGGAACGGCGTCCCCGACGGTCCGTTTTTATGTGAGGGATGTTTTGCGAACCGCCGAGATATATTTTCGATAATATTAAAAAAGGGCACGGAAAATCCGTGTCCTTAATTTCAGTCAAATCACAGTTTTGAAAAGCCGTGGCTGTTGATAAGTGCGTCAAGCTTGACTCCCGCTTTGCAAAGAGGACATTCGTGAGCAGGTGCGCAGAAGTAATGTTCAAGGTCGCCCGTATCGAAAACCGAACGCACGGGATGACCTGCACATTTTTCAATTGTTGAGAAAATTGCAGAAATGCCCGAAACGTTACCGCCGTAATATTTTACTGCGTTGGCTGCCATTTCCGCCGTCTTACCCGAGGAAACGGAAACGCAGAGTATCATAACGTTTTTGCCCTGAATCATAGGTACAATATTATCACGGAAAATCATCTGATTTCCGCCGACAATTTCGGGCGATACGACATAAATAGTCTTATGAGCATTCATATTGATAAAGTCGCCTTTTGAAAGACAGTCAGCAAGACATGCGCCGATAACCTCTGTGCCGTCAAGACAAAGAACGGTATCAACAACGGTATCACCGTAATAATAGGAACACAGTTCCTCGGCAACGGCTCTGGCTTCGGAAAGTCTGCTTTTCTGTGCCGCAACATCAATATAATAGTTACTGTGTAAACTGTTGGTTGCAAAGTGTCCTACGGCAACACGCAGATGAAGATTCTGACGTTTTGTTGCATATTTTATTGTTTGTAAAGTTGACATAGTCTTTCCTCCTCGGTTGTTTTAATAGCATTATATACTAAAATCATATCTTTTGCAAGTGCTTTTTGTGGAATTTTACTTAAAATGTGCCTATTTTTTATTCCCGTAATATCCGCTTATTTTCTTATATCTTTTCTTATTTTTCCCTGTTCTTTTCAGGTATATCACCTTTGATTCTGCTTCGACTGAGATAACAAATAGAGCGTCTTGCGATGCTCTCTTTGTTGTTTATATTGATTGGTCAGACGAAGAAAAACAAAATACGCATAGCCTGAATATTTCTTCGGATTTATGAGCCTATAAGACCTTCAAAAAGTGAAACGTCATATCCTTGCTCTTTGTATCTCTGATACATATCAATGTTATTGATAATATTAACTATTCGGGAAACGAAGCAGGAAAAACCTTTAAGAAGAATGTTGGTGTTTTTGTATGTATGACCCCCGTTCTTATCACTCTTGTCAACGGTCAGGGAATAAAAATTTTCACCGTCATCCACAGTATATGAACGGATTGTAAGGGTTTCATCGGTAAAATCAAGAAGTGTATATAAGGGCTCTTCTTCTTCAAGATATGTAAAAGCAGCATTTTCACCAATGGGCGGCACATTGCCGTCATCATCAAGTAAGGGTGCAAAATTGTTTACTGAACCGCCTGAAAGATAAATCGTACCTGCAGGGTCTGAAAGTTGAGTTGTACCCACAAGATACGTCACGCTCTTATTGTTGTATATTACATTTGAAACGCTGTAATAATGGCTGTGACCGTACAGACAAAGATCCACACCGTATTCGTCGAAAAGAGGAGTCCACAGAAATCGGAGCAGAGCATTTTCGGTATTGAGCCAAGGCTCTCTGCCGCCAAACATATCGTGGTGCATTACGGCTATTACCCATACTGCGTCTTCGTTGGCCTCAGTGGCTTGCTTTGCAAATTTATAGTGTTCTCTCATAGATGTGTTGCACGAATCAAACATAAGGAACAAGGCGTTGCCGTATCTGAACCAATAGTCAGTACCGATATACGACTTAAAGGTGCTGTCAGCCTCGTTAGGCAGATAAGTGTAATACTTATATCCCACGCTTTTTCTGTCGTGATTGCCCACGCTCAGAGCAAAGGGCAGAGTTTTCATAAGTCGGGGTGAACTTAAAGCGATTAACTCATCTGTGTAGCCCTCCGATGCCTGATCACCGCCTGAAACTAAAACATCAAGAGTGCCGCCGTTCTTCTTTGCCTGGTTTTCAGCGGCGGTAAGGGTCTGATTATAAATGTACGAACGTTCAGCAAGAGAGTTTGCATTTTCCTTTTCGACAGCCATATGAATATCCGTAACGTACAGAGCGGTAAAACTACCGTCCGTTTCAACAGTGAAGGTGTAGGTTTCACTTTTATAGTCACCGCTGTGACAGGTGTAGGAGTACTCGCCTTCCGCAAGTCCCGTCACACGCACACCGAGTCTGTAACCGCCGTCAGCAGAAGCCTTGCTTTCGGCTTCGATTTTTTCCGTACCCGCCCGACTTGTCAGTTCAACATATCCCTCGCCGCTCTCACTATACCAAGCGATATATCTTTCGCTTTCGTCGGAGCCGACAAACATGGTAACTGCCTGTGCAATTTCTTTGTCATAATCTTCCCACATCTCAAGCCATTCTTCCTTTGTTACATCCGCAGCAAAAGCAACGGTACAGCAAGAGAACGCCGTAACAAGACAAAGAATCAGACAGATTATTTTCTTCATTTTTTTCATATCAAATTCTCCTTATTTGCAAGACGTTTTATAAAACAAATATATCACAAAGGATAATTGTTGTCAAACACGCAAGACCTTCCCCTCGTCTTTTTTGCAAAAAAATGAGTCCCCTTCTTTTCGGAGACTCATTTTTTATAGCCTTTTTAATTTAATGACATTATATATATCTTTTTCATTTTACGTTTTAAGATAACAAACTTTTGATTGCATTAAAAATAGCATTAAGCCATCTCATGAGGGAAACAAGAAGGGAAATTGTTTTCTCCTGCTTTGTTTGGGGATTATCAACCACACCGTCAGCTTCCCAACTTCCTATATTACAGTTCTCTTCAGTCATGGCAGTAAAGATGTTTTCTTCGTAGTTGTATACGATAAACCGTGTATACGGTAAATCGTCAACGGTAAGCTGTTTGTCGGCGTCAATTGTTGTAAGGAGAAGATCTCTTTCGGGTGTTGAATAAAAGCCGTGTGAACAACCCTTGATGAACCACGTGTATTCAGGGAAAAGGCAAGTTGATGCGTCAATTTGCTTGTCAGGTGAAATGTAACTTTCATATCCGAGTGCTACTCTTTCAGCGATATAGTCTTCGTCAAGAGTTCCGTAAACATCTGAAGTTGTTGCACCGAAGGATGAATTTACTACGGATACATACTGGTCGCCGAGAATACTGCCGTCCTTGAGTACGGGAAGCATTTGAACGCCGTACTTCGCAATGATACACATATTTGTGCCGCAGGCTTGAGTGGCTTTAAGGATTTCTTCGGTATTTGCCTTGACTGTATCGTTGTAGTTTGTAATTTTTTCAATAAGACCCGCATATTGAGTTCGCTTTTCGCTGCCCTCTTCACCGAATACATATGTAAGAGCCGTGTCAAAATCTTCGGTGGAAACAAGAGCCCAATAGCAAGGCATTGTAAGGAAAGTGGCAGTTGCAAGAGCAGAAATTATACCGTATTCAATTTCCGCATAAAGTTCACGGCGTGCAACATCCGTAAGTTTATCAAGAACACCCGTGTTTGAAAGCAGTTCAATAGTTGTGGTGATTACGGGACTTACGTCAAAACTGTCTTCAAAATAAGCAGTGTCGGCAATAAATCTTACAATTGAGTTTCCGTCAATACCGAAGTCACCGCTGATGATACCGCTGAGGAAATCGGAACCGTTTGAAGTTGAAACGTCGATACCCAAACCCTTAAGACCTGCAAAAAATTCAGAGTCGGTATTTCCTGTTTCGAGATTGCTTATACTGCCGATACCGTACTTATAAATATAAGCGAGAGCAACGTTTGAGCCAAGACATCTGCAATTAAGAGAAACCTTGTCGTGACCTGTAGCTTTTTTGACCGCTTCAATATATTCATGAAGTTCATCTGCAATTTCCATGGGATCAAGACGCCAGTCATAGTAAAAATTATAGGCTTTTTCTTCGTATTTTCCTTCGCTGTTGGTGATGTTGCGTTTCATGGTACTATTCATAATGGCTTGTTCGGAGGGGCCTATACCCGAATCAGAGCCTTCGGGAACATTACCGTTTTCGTCAAGTTTGATGGGTTCAAACAAGTCGCCGATTTCTTTTTCAACGGCAGCATAGTAGTTGTCCCATTCGCCCAAAGCGATACCTTCAAGGATGAAGGGAAGAAGGATATTCATTGTTGCTTCAAGAACAGCGTTAGTGCCGTTGCTTTCCTCATCATCTGTTTCGTTATCACTGTCAAGACCTATCAGGGCAAAAACATCATCAATGATGAAATATTTTGTGCCGTTGTCATAGTAGATTTTTCCGCTGTCGCCTGAAATATAAATCGTGGGGTCATCGCAAGCAACAGTGGGTTCTGTATTCAAAGCGACAGCCACGGGCATTGTGGCGAAAACAACACAGATTGCTAATAAAATTGAAATAAATCTTTTCATTTTTCAGTTCTCCTTTACCAATGATATTAACCGCAGCACCGGGCTTTGATTGATATACGGACTGTCCGCAATCATGAAACCCGTCAATCTTCGGATCTGCAATTCCATAATATCACTATCTGCCGCTTTTGTCAATCAGGCGATGAAAAGAAAAAAACACAGAGGAACTCTTTTTATACTCATCACCCTACGCTTACATAGTTTCAAGAATCGGCTTTAAACTGCAACTGATATCAGTGAAGGTAAAGTGCTTGTTATTATTCTCTTATATTTCTGCTTTTCAGTGTTTGCATCATCTGCATATCTGCTACAAGATGATCCACACTGCAGACGAGTTGCTCGGGAGTTACATCCAAAGTACCGTTCTCGGATGCATTGAAGACACCGATCACACCATGAATTAAAAGGCTGGCTCTGACAATCAGTTCTTTTCGGATTTGTTCATCCTTTGGGGCATCCTTTGCCGTTGAAAAACGTTCATGAAATCTTTTGCAGACCTTATCCGCAAAGTTCAGTTGATGATGAAACAGAAGCGGCATATATTTGGCTTGATCCTGATCATAGATATATTTCATACACTTCGCTGTCAGAAGCATAATGTTGTCTATATTGAATGAAATACCCTCATCTAAAAAATACTGATCCATTTGTGCAATTAACGAATCTTGCATTTCATCGATGATGTCATTGGCACAGCTGTAATGCAAGTAAAATGTACCTCGATTGACATCCGCACGGTTCACAATATCAGTGACCGTGATCTTTGCAAGCGGCTTCTCGTTCATAAGTTCCAGCATAGCATCACACATAAGTCTGCGAGATCTTATGGAATTTCTGTATTCGGCTTTTTCCAACTTTTTTCACTCCAATCGGATAATATTGAACAGTTTATAGTTAATTTGTCGATATACGAACATTTGCGGTATCATCTGCATATTGACAAATACTATGTTACATTGTAACATAAAATCGTTGCAAGGTCAACACCTGTTCAATATTAAACGAGTGTTAGGAGAAGAAAAGTATGAATGAAGTAAAAAGTCCTAAAAAACCTCTTATTTATTATTGCATAGTCGCTATGATGATCGTTGTGCTGTTGAATATGCTGGCAATTCCCAAACTGGCAGAACTGCAGGTCAAAGAAGTAGACTACGGCACGTTTATGTCTATGACCGAGGAAAAGAATATCGGTCGGGTATCCATTGAGGAAAATCAGATCCTTTTTACAGACAAAGAAAACACACAGATATACAAGACGGGACTTTTGGATGATCCGAATCTAACACAGCGGCTATATGAAGCCGGTGCAACATTTTCGGGTGAGATTGTGGAAGAACCGAATGTTCTGCTGAGTTTTCTGATAACATGGATCATTCCCATGGCGATCTTCGCTCTGATCGGTCGTTTTATGTCGAAAAAGATGATGGAGAAGGCAGGCGGCGGACCTAACTCTATGACCTTCAATATGGGAAAGTCCAATGCCAAGGTCTATGTGAAGTCCTCCGACGGCATCAGTTTTGACGACGTTGAAGGCGTAGATGAGGCAGAAGACAGCCTTTCGGAGATCGTCAATTATCTTCACGATCCGAGCAAATACAGGGAGATCGGTGCAACGATGCCCAAAGGCATTTTACTGGTAGGCCCTCCCGGTACCGGTAAGACCATGCTGGCAAAGGCTGTTGCGGGTGAAGCGAACGTGCCCTTCTTCTCCATTTCCGGCTCTGAGTTCGTGGAAATGTTCGTCGGTATGGGTGCAAGCAAGGTCAGAGATCTCTTTAAACAGGCAAAGGAAAAAGCACCCTGTATCATCTTTATTGATGAGATCGATGCAATCGGTCAAAAGCGAAACACAAGCGGTCACGGCGGAAACGACGAGCGTGAGCAGACGCTAAACCAGCTTCTGACCGAAATGGACGGCTTTGAGGGAAACAGCGGCGTTATGATCCTTGCCGCTACCAACCGTCCCGAATCTCTCGATCCCGCTTTGACACGTCCCGGTCGCTTTGACCGCCGTGTTCCCGTAGAATTGCCCGATCTTGACGGCAGAGAAAAAATACTGCGTGTTCACGCCAAGAAAATAAAGGTTGCCGACAATGTAGATTATAAGGCCGTGGCACGTATGGCATCGGGTGCTTCCGGTGCGGAACTTGCCAACATTGTAAACGAAGCGGCGCTCCGTGCTGTCCGCAATGGCAAAAAATACGCCACACAGGAAGACCTTGAGGAATCCATTGAGGTCGTTATCGCAGGCTACCAAAAGAAAAACGCCATTCTCTCCGATAAAGAAAAAATGGCGGTTGCATACCATGAGATCGGTCACGCTTTAGTAGCGGCACTTCAAACTCACAGTGCGCCCGTTCAGAAGATCACCATTATCCCCCGAACCTCCGGTGCGCTCGGCTACACCATGCAGGTGGAGCAAGATAACCACTATCTGATGACCAAGGAAGAAATAGAGAACAAGATCGCTACCTACGCAGGCGGCAGAGCCGCAGAGGAGGTAATGCTCGGTTCTGTTTCCACAGGAGCCTCCAACGATATTGAGCAGGCTACCAAACTTGCCCGTGCAATGATCACTCGTTTTGGTATGAGCGAAGAGTTTGATATGGTGGCGCTTGAAACCGTAAACAACCGATATCTTGGCGGCGATGCCAGCCTCGCCTGCTCTGCCGCTACTCAAGCGAAGGTAGATGAATTGGTCGTGCAGCTGGTAAAGAAGCAGCATGAGAAAGCCCGTGCGATGCTTGTGGAAAATTGCGATAAACTGCAGGAACTGGCGCAGTACCTTTACGAACGGGAAACCATCACAGGCGATGAGTTTATGCAGATTCTGAACGCATAAGATCATTTTATCGAACTTGCTGAAACGGCTTATGCACATATCGTTGCGGAAGAGAGCACGAGCGATGAGCCGATTCGGGCTTTTGCCGATTTTTAAAAGTTTGCCGAAGAAGAATATAAGAAGGCAGAAAAAGAAAAGACTGCCAAACGATAAAACAATCTACACAGCAAGCCGTAGTGATTCAGCATCAGCGGCATCTCTCCGCATTTGCTTTTTTGACTAAAAAAAGGAGGAAAGACACGTGTTTTTCTTTATGCCGATATTGCCCTTCGGGGAAATCATTGTTTTTTATATTTTGGCAGCCATAATTCCTGCGATCTTTTTGTTAAAGTACATTTATAAACACGATACCGTTGAGAAAGAGCCGCCTTATCTGCTTTGGTCTTTGATCCTGTGCGGTGTTGCTGCTGCTCTTTGTTCCATTGTATTGGAGTGGGTTGGGAATCTGATACTCAACAATACGCTGTCAGCAGATTCTCCGTATTATATCCTCGTCCTTGCGTTCCTCGTTGTAGCCGTTGTGGAAGAAGGCACAAAACTGTACTTCTTAAAACGCCGCACCTGGAACGACCTGAACTTTTCTCATTTGTTTGACGGCGTTGTGTACTCTGCATTTGTTTCTCTTGGCTTCGCTGCTTTTGAAAACATCAAATATGTATTCACATACGGATTATCCGTTGTGGGCACCCGTGCCTTGTTTGCAATCCCCGGTCATCTTGGATTTTCCGTCTTTATGGGCATATTTTACGGACTTGCAAAGCAATGTGAGAATTACGGAGATAAGCGAGGCAAAATATTTTACCTGATTCTGTCGTATGGATCTGCAGTCTTTCTGCATGGCTTATATGATGCCTGTGCCATGAGCGGAACTGCGACGGCAACAGTTTTATTTTATGTGTTCGTTGCTGTTATGTATGTTGTCGTATATCGACTTATCAAAAAGGCATCTGCCAAAGACAGACCAATTTATTGAAACGCCAAAACTATACCATTAAGAAAGTAATGCTTTCGTTATGCTTGAACTTGTAAACATAAAAAAGATTATCCTGCGGCGATGGTGTTGTTCACGCAGGGAAGGTAGGTCGTGACGGTAGTTGAGTTGCCGCCGAGTAAGATTTCACCCCGACGCTTAATGCATCGGGGTGATTTTTAGTATTCGAGCAAAACAAGAGAAAAGTCCCTCAAAAGACAGGG
>CAYNIN010000032.1:0-15480 GCA_964397395.1 uncultured Faecalibacterium sp. | reverse complement strand
AACTGCCCAAGGATATCAGCGAAAGAGATGTTATCGTTGTTGACCCCATGCTTGCAACGGGCGGCTCGGGTATTGACGCCGTTTCACAGATTAAACTCAGAAACCCCCGTTCAATTAAATTTATGTGCATTATTGCCGCACCCGAAGGCATCGAAGCCTTCACAAAGGCTCACCCCGACGTTCACGTTTACTGTGCCGCACTTGATGAAAAACTCAATGAAAACGGTTACATCGTTCCCGGTCTCGGTGATGCAGGCGACAGAATCTTCGGCACAAAATAAAAATCTTAATAATTTTCACCGACTGCTGATTTTTTCGGCGGTCGGTTCTTTTGATAAAGTGTTTTTTTAACACAAAAACACTTGACAAGGATATATATAAGTGTTAAAATTTATCTTAATGATTTAAACAATTAAAGTATTAAAAATTTCCGTCACGGAGGATGTACAGTGGAAGAAATCAACTTAACGGCAAAAGAAAAATTTAATATCGAAAACAGTATAAGTGACTTGACCGTAAGTGAGTTTATCTGCACAAAAGTTGACGGAAAAGGCGTTCTTGAAGACATCAGTTTCTCAAATACAGACAGATTCAACTTTGCGTTTGATGTGGTCGACGCTGTTGCGGATAAATATCCCGACAAACTTGCTATGCTCCATATTTCAAAAGATAAAACGGAAAGGCGTTTCACTTTTAAAGATATGAAAATTGAGTCGTCACGTACTGCCAATTACCTGACGGACATCGGTATTAAAAAAGGTGATAAGGTTCTCGTTGTTCTTAAAAGGCATTATCAGTTCTGGTTTGTGGCTCTTGCTCTTCACAAAATCGGGGCAATACTTATTCCCGCCACCAATCAACTTATGGCTCACGATTTTGAGTACCGTTTCAAAAGTGCCGGTGTTTCAGCGATACTTTGCACTTCCGACGGCGATACTGCACATCAGGCGGAACTTGCTATTGAGAATTGTGAAGATGTGACAACAAAGGTGATTGTAGGTGATGACAAAGCAGGTTGGCGCAACTTTGACAGTGAGTACATTTCATATTCCGACACCTACGAAAGAACAGAAAATTCGCCCTGCGGTGACGATGAAATGCTTATGTTCTTCACTTCGGGCACAACAGGTTATCCTAAAATCGCCGTGCATAATTATAAATATGCACTCGGTCACTTTGTTACAGCAAAATATTGGCACTCTGTTACACCTGAAGATTTGCATTTTACAATTTCAGATACAGGCTGGGGTAAAGCCCTCTGGGGTAAATTTTACGGTCAATGGATGAGTGAATGTTCAGTATTTACCTATGATTTTGACAGATTTATCGCTTCGGACATTCTGCCGATGTTCGCTAAATACAACATAACAACTTTCTGTGCACCGCCAACGATGTACCGTATGTTTATAAAAGAAGATTTATCGAAGTACGATTTATCTTCTCTGAGGTATGTTACAACAGCAGGTGAGGCACTTAATCCCGAAGTTTTCTATCAATTCCAAAAAGCAACGGGACTTGAAATAATGGAAGGCTTCGGTCAGACGGAAACGACTCTCACAATCGGCAACCTTGCAGGTACAAAACCAAAGCCGGGCGCTATGGGTAAAGCGATGCCTCTTTACGATATTGACATCGTAGACTCAAACGGAAATCCGTGTGCTGACGGTGAAACGGGAGAAATTGTTGTCAGAACGGACAAAAACAAACCTTGCGGTCTGTTTATGGGGTATTACGGCGAAGATAAACGCACGCAGAAAGTATGGCACGATAATATGTACCATACGGGCGACACTGCATACCGTGACAGCGAAGGTTATTTCTGGTATGTCAGCCGTATTGATGATGTCATCAAGTCTTCGGGCTACCGCATAGGACCTTTTGAAATTGAAAATGTAATTATGGAACTTCCGTTCGTGCTTGAATGCGGTGTTTCGGGTGTTCCCGATGAACTTCGTGGCCAGGTTGTAAAGGCAAGCGTAGTTCTGACTAAAGGTACCCTGCCGACAGAAGAACTGAAAAAGGAAATTCAGAATTATGTCAAGAAAAATACCGCACCTTACAAATATCCGAGAGTTGTGGTGTTTTGCGATGAACTTCCAAAAACTATAAGCGGCAAAATTCAAAGAAACAAACTTTAAAACAATATATGAGGTGTTTAAAATGGAAATCAAAGTAACAAAAACAACCGCCCCCAAGGCAAAGCCTCAAAAGGGCGAAAAACTCGGCTTCGGTCACATTTTCACAGACCATATGTTCATTATGAACTATACCGAAGGTAAAGGTTGGCACGATGCAAGAATTGAGCCGTACAGCAATATCTCTCTTGACCCCAGCGCAATGGTTTTTCATTACGGTCAGGAGATGTTTGAAGGTCTTAAAGCATACAGAGGCGAAGACGATACTGTTTATCTTTTCCGTCCCGATATGAACGCTAAAAGAGCAAATGCTTCCAACGCAAGACTTTGCATACCTGAAATTCCCGAAGATATTTTTGTTGATGCTGTCAAGGCTCTTGTTGATATTGACAGAGATTGGGTACCCTCGGACGAAGGCACCTCACTTTACATCCGTCCTTTTGTAATTGCAACAGATGAATTTCTCGGTGTTGCTCCCTCAAAGACATACCTTTTCATCGTTATTCTTTCTCCTTCGGGCGCATACTATGAAAGCGGTCTTGCTCCCGTGGGCATCTGGATTGAAGATGAGTATGTACGTGCGGTTAAAGGCGGTATGGGCTTTGCTAAAACGGGCGGTAATTATGCGGCTTCTCTTGCTGCTCAGGTTAAGGCACACGAGGAAGGTTATTCCCAGGTTCTCTGGCTCGACGGCGTTGAAAGAAAGTATATCGAAGAAGTCGGTGCTATGAACATCTTCTTCAAAATTTCAGGCAAAGTTGTCACACCTATGATTAACGGCAGCATTCTTCCCGGTATCACACGTAACTCGATTATACAGGTTTGCAAATCCTGGGGTTATGAAGTTGAAGAAAGAAGAATTTCCGTTGATGAACTCGTTTCCGCCGCAAAAGACGGTACACTTGAAGAAGTATGGGGTACAGGTACTGCCGCAGTTGTTTCTCCTGTCGGTAAACTCCGTTATGTCGATGATGTTATGAATATCGGCGGTGGCGGTATCGGTGAACTGACACAGAAACTTTATGACGAACTCACAGGCATACAGTGGGGCAAAAAAGACGATCCTTTCGGTTGGAGAGTTGAAGTTAAATAAAACATTTAAAGGTTCGGTATTACGCCGAACCTTTTTTCATACGGCTGAGGTGAACGTATCTTAAAAAGGATTGTTTTTTTGCGGTTAAGAGAAAATATTCGGACTTAAAATAATAACCTATTGATTATTAAAGATGTTTGCGGTAAAATAAATGTAGTATATAAACAGACTTTTACCCATAGAATTTATTGGGTGATAATATGAAAAAAAGTCTTTATATTACTTTGAGTCTTCGAAACAGCATACTTATGACAGTAACTTTTGTTCTGTTTTCAACTTCAATAATTTTAATGCGCCATGTGGGTCTGAGTGCGGCAACGGCACTTTCATTAAGCAATACCCCTGTTATAATCATTGACGCAGGACACGGCGGTGAAGACGGCGGTACGCAGTCAAAAAAAGGAGTTCTTGAAAAGGATATAAATCTCGCGATTTCTCTTGAAGTTTGCGATATTTTATCGGAACAAGGCTACCAGACGGTTTTGACCCGTGACGGCGATTACCTTATTTATGACGAAGAAAGCAAAACAATGCGTGAAAAGAAAGCCTCGGATATACATAACAGAATGGATATTATGAACAGTTACGCCAATTGCATCTTTCTCAGTATTCATCAGAACTATTTCACCGAGAGCAAATACAGCGGCGCCCAGGTTTTCTATTCAAAGAATAACCCTGAAAGTGAAAAGATCGCTTCTGCCATACAGTCTGCCGTCAGAGAAGATTTGCAACCTGACAACACAAGGCAGATAAAAATAAGCGGTACGGAAATTTATCTTCTTTATCACGCAAAGGCGCCTGCAGTTATGGTTGAATGTGGCTTTTTATCAAACGAGCAGGAAGCAGAAAAATTAAGCGACGAAACTTACCGTAAAGAAATGGCAAAGTCAATCGTACGTGGTTTGACAAATTATCTTAACTCAAAAAACACAGAAACAAAAACACAAGGAGAAAGTGAAAATGGCAGCGAAATCGAAAACAGTTTATGTGTGCAGTAACTGTGCTTATGAAGCACCGAAATGGCTCGGAAAATGCCCCGAATGCGGCGAATGGGCAACAATGGAAGAAGAGGTCAGAGAAGTTGCAAACATAAAAGATAAAGGCATATTAGGGGCAAAATCGAGAAAGGTCACTTCATATTCTCTGAACGACATAAAACCCGACAATGAACTTCGATATAAAACGGGTATGGGCGAACTTGACAGGGTTCTCGGCGGCGGAATTGTCAAAGGCTCACTTGTGCTTTTAAGCGGTGACCCCGGCATCGGCAAATCAACTATTCTTCTGCAGATTTGTCAGAACCTCGGTGAAAAACTTAAAATCCTCTACGTTTCGGGTGAGGAATCATACAATCAGATAAAAATGCGTGCCGACAGACTGAAAGTTAACACGGAAAATCTTTATATTCTTTGCGAAACTGACGTGCAGGCTATCAGCGAGCATATTCAGTCAACAAGTCCCGACCTTGTAATTGTGGATTCGATACAGACAATGAATTTCACCGAACTAAATTCTTCTCCCGGTTGTGTTACCCAGGTTCGAGAATCTTCAAATCTTCTTATGAGAACGGCAAAAAGTCTTTCAATTCCTATTATTATTGTCGGTCATGTGAATAAGGACGGCAATATCGCAGGTCCTAAAGTTCTTGAACATATAGTAGATGCGGTTTTATACTTTGAAGGCGAGAGAAACCTTTCTTTCAGAATACTTCGTGCCGTTAAAAACCGTTTCGGCTCAACAAACGAAATCGGTGTTTTTGAAATGTTGGATACAGGTCTGAGAGAGGTTGAAAATCCCTCTGCAATGCTTATTTCCGGCAGACCGAAAAACACTCCCGGTGCTTGTGTTGCCTGCGTAATGGAAGGTTCCAGACCGATTCTTGCCGAAATTCAAGGTCTTGTGTGCGCAACGGCTTTCGGAACGCCCCGCAGGATTTCCAACGGTTTTGATTATAACCGACTTTCAATGCTCATCGCCGTCCTTGAAAAAAGAGGCGGATACTTTTTCGGCAATATGGACACTTATATAAATATTGTCGGCGGTATGCGGCTCGATGAACCTGCTCTGGATCTTACAATTGCTATGGCGCTTGTGTCTTCGCTTAAGGATTATGCTCTGCGTGATGATGTTCTTGCCTTCGGTGAAATAGGACTTGCAGGGGAGATAAGAGGCGTTTCTCACTGCGAACAGAGAATCAGAGAGGCGGCAAGACTCGGCTTCAAAAAGTGCATTATACCAAAAACAAACTATAAAAGTATTTCCGCTTCTCTTAAAAGCGAAATTGAGGTTGTTGGTGTCAGAACTATCAGAGAAGCCTTTGAGGCAATAATTTTATGAGCAGATTTATAAAAAACGCAAACCTTCCTGAAAGGGAAGTAACTTCTTTAATAAGCGGAAAAATGAACTGTATTGTTCTGGATTATTTCAAAAGCAGAGGCATTGAACTTTTCTTGACACGGACAAATCCTTTAATTGATAAGAGTGTTTCGGAACACTGCGATATGTCCGCTTTGCATCTTGGCAGCGGAAGAATTGTCGTTGACAAAAATCAGTGCGAACTTATAAAGGAACTTCACGAAGCCGATATAGAAGTTATCGAGAGCGAAAGAGCAGTTTCGGGCGCATATCCCGATGATATTATTCTCAATCAGGTTTTGATAGGGGAGTACCATATCGGGAAAACCGACTGTTGCGATAAAGCGGTTATTGACGGTACGCCGCAGTTCAAGAGAGTTAATACAAAGCAGGGATATTCAAAATGCTCATGCCTTGTTGTTGATGAACGTTCAGTTATAACAGACGATGAATCAATTCACCGAAAAGTTCTTGAGATCGGCTTAAATTCACTTCTTATCTCAAAAGGTGACGTTTTTCTTGACGGACACGACTACGGATTTATCGGCGGCGCTTCAGGAAAATTATCGGATAATGAAGTTATCTTTTTCGGAGATATAACAAAACACAGCGATTATGATAAAATCACATCATTTCTTAACGAAAGAGATATAAAGATAATTCACTTCGATTTTCCTTTGACGGATTTTGGCGGTATTATACCTTTAAAAGAATTAAGACCCCTTATCTGAGGGGTCTTAAATTATGCCTTTAATTTTGAGATTTTCAATAGTATTTATAAGTTTTTTCTTTTTATCCTCACTCATTTCACAAAGAGGAAGGCGAAGTTTGCCGATGTCCGTTCCTAAATATTCCATAGCAGTTTTAACGGGTATCGGGTTAACATCACAGAAAAGTGCTTCTGTTAATTCTATTACATCTTCCTGAAGTTTTCTGCACCTTTCCGTATCTCCGTTATAACCGGCAAGAGTCATATTATGGGTAAATTCAGGCAGAATATTGGCAAGAACGGAAACAACACCTTTACAGCCGATAGCCATCGCAGGTGAAATCATATCGTCGTTGCCGATATAGAAATCAAGATTATCTTCACAAAGTTTAATAGATTTAATAATTTTTGAAATATTCAAATCCGCCTCTTTAACCGCCACGATGTTTCTGTGTTTTGAAAGTTGAACGTATGTTTCAGGTAAGATGTTTACACCTGTTCTTGTTGGTACATTATAAACAATAATAGGCTTTTTAAGTCTGTCTGCAAGGAAATAATAATGTTTTATTATGCCTTCCTGCGAGGCTTTGTTATAATAAGGAGTCACGATTAAGTGGGCATCAATTCCGAGTTTTTCTGAATTTTTTGCAAGTTCAAAGCAAAAAGAAGTGCTATTACTGCCTGTGCCTGCGATAACGGGTACTCTGTTATCTGCAGTTTTAACTGCACAAGCGAAAAGTTCAAGTTTTTCCGATACAGTAAGTGTTGAACCTTCGCCTGTTGTTCCACAAACAATAATAGCATCTGTTTTCTTTGAAATTTGATATTCTATAAGTTTTTCAAATCCGATTAAATCAATTTTACCGTCCTTATCAAAGGGAGTTATGAGAGCAACTCCGCTGCCAATAAAGACAGAACTCATAGAAAACCTCCTTAAAGGGTGGCAATATAATCCTAATTCGTTTTTACGAGTGAATTATCGCCGTTATTTAGTCAATATAGCCCTCAGCGCAGAGAAGTTCTGCAAGAAGTACTGCACCGCCTGCGGCACCTCTGAGGGTGTTGTGTGAAAGGCAGACAAATTTATAGTCGTACTGACTGTCCTCACGGAGTCTGCCGATTGAAACCGCCATACCGTTTTCAAGGTTACGGTTAAGTTTTGTCTGAGGCATATTATCCTCAGTGAAATAGTGAAGGAACTTTTTGGGAGCAGAGGGGAGTTCGAGTTCCTGTGCTCTGCCTGCAAAACTATCCCAAACTTTGATAATTTCTTCCTTTGAAGGCTTTTTACCTTCTTCAAATCTCATAAATACCGCACCCATGTGACCGTCAGAAACAGGCACTCTGATGCATTGTGCGGTGAAAGCAGGTGAAGAAGCATTTACGATAACACCGTTTTCAACCTTACCCCAGATTTTGAGGGGTTCCTGTTCACTTTTTTCTTCTTCGCCGCCGATGAAGGGGATTACGTTGTCCACCATTTCGGGCCAGGATTCAAAGGTTTTACCTGCACCTGAAATTGCCTGGTAAGTGCAAACGAGAACTTCTTTAACACCAAACTCTTTATCAAGAGGATAAATTGCAGGAACGTAACTCTGAAGTGAGCAGTTTGATTTAACGGCAACAAAACCTCTTTTTGTTCCGAGACGCTTTCTCTGGTCGTCAATAACTTTGATGTGGTCTGCGTTGATTTCGGGCACTACCATAGGAACGTCTGCTGTGCCTCTGTGAGCACTGTTGTTTGAAACAACGGGACATTCTTCTTTTGCATAAGCTTCTTCAAGAGCTTTGATTTCGTCCTTTTTCATATCAACTGCACAGAATACAAAGTCAACGGCAGAAGCGATTTCTTTAATATCTTCCGTTGCATTTTTAACAACAAGGTTTGCCATTGATTCGGGCATAGCAGTTGCCATTCTCCATCTTTCGCCTACGGCTTCTTTATAGGTTTTGCCTGCAGAACGTCCGCTTGCGGCAAGAACGGTAACATCAAACCAGGGGTGATTTTCAAGAATTGTTGCAAATCTCTGACCAACCATACCTGTTGCACCGATAATACCTACCTTATACTTTTTCATAAATAACACCTCATTTTGACTTTTTTGAATCTAAATATTTTGCATAAAACTGTTGATAAATTTGGCAATATGCACTATAATATAGAAGTTGTTTTATATAATATCACTTAATAAATGATGTGTCAATGAATTTTGCAATTTTTTGTTTATTAAGAAAAGATAAAAATCTTCCGAAAGGATCGTTTATGAATAAATCTGATTTTTATTACGATTTACCCGAAGAACTTATTGCTCAGCATCCCGTTGAGCCCCGAGATTCTTCAAGACTTATGACCGTTGGCAGAGAAAGCGGTGAAATTGAACATAAGCATTTTTACGATATAATTGATGAACTTAATGAGGGTGACTGTCTTATTCTCAATGATACGAGAGTTTTACCTGCACGAATTTTCGGCACAAAGGAAGAAACAGGTGCAAAAGTTGAGTTTCTTCTTCTTGTAAACAAGGGTGACAATATCTGGGAGTGTATTACAGGTCCGGGCAAAAGAGCAAAACCGGGAACAAAATTCACCTTCGGCGAAAGTTCACTTCGTGCCGAAGTTCTTGATGTTCTTGAAGGCGGCAACAGACTTGTGAAATTCACTTGCGAAGGCAATTTTTACAATGTTCTCGACGAAGTCGGTCAGATGCCTTTACCGCCATATATTACGGCTGAACTTGAAGATAAAGAACGTTATCAGACGGTATATTCGAAGGAACTCGGTTCCGCAGCGGCACCCACAGCAGGACTTCATTTTACCGATGAACTTATGAAAAAGATTCAGGATAAAGGCATAAAAATCGGTTATGTCACTCTGCACGTCGGTCTCGGTACTTTTCGACCCGTAAAAGCCGAGGATATTACAGAACATATTATGCATTCCGAGCACTATTGGTTACCGAAGGAAACGGCGGAACTTATAAACGAAACCAAGAAGAACGGAAAAAGAGTTATTGCCGTCGGTACCACGAGTTGCCGTACCCTTGAGTCTGTGGGTACTTTTAAAGGCGGAATCGAGGAAAGTGAAGGTTGGACGGACATTTTCATTTATCCGGGTTATGAATTTAAATGTATCGATGCTCTTATTACTAATTTCCATCTTCCCGAAAGCACTCTTATAATGCTTGTAAGTGCTTTCTGCGGTTATGATAACACAATGAATTTTTACAAAAAAGCCGTTGAAGAAAGATACAGATTTTTTTCTTTCGGTGATGCGGTATTTCTGAGGTGACTATGTTTAAGGTTATAAAAACAAACGGCAAGGCAAGACGCAGCGAGTTTGAAACAGTACACGGTACCGTACAGACTCCTGCTTTTATGAACGTTGCAACCTGCGGTGCGATAAAAGGCGGTCTTTCTGCTCTTGATTTAAAAGAAATAAGGTGTCAGGTTATGCTTTCCAACACCTATCATCTGCATGTGCGCCCCGGCGATAAACTCGTCAGAGAAATGGGCGGATTACACGAATTTACCCTTTGGGACAGACCGATTCTTACAGACAGCGGCGGCTTTCAGGTTTTCTCTCTTGCAGGTCTTCGAAAAATAAGCGAGGAAGGTGTTACCTTTGCTTCGCATATTGACGGCAAAAGAATTTTTATGGGTCCTGAAGAAAGTATGCAGATTCAGTCTAATCTCGGCTCAACAATTGCCATGGCTTTTGACGAGTGCGTTGAAAACCCTGCAAAGTATGATTATGCGAAAAAATCCTGCGAAAGAACGGTGCGCTGGCTTAAAAGATGTAAAGCAGAAATGGACAGACTCAATTCACTGCCCGATACCGTTAATAAAAATCAACTGCTTTTCGGCATAAATCAAGGTTGCACTTACGAAGATTTACGTATTGAAAATATGAAAGAAATTGCTGAACTCGACCTCGACGGCTATGCTATCGGCGGACTTGCCGTCGGTGAACCCAAAGAAGATATGTACCGAATTATTTCTGCAGTTGAACCGTATATGCCTGCAGACAAACCGAGGTATCTTATGGGTGTCGGTACTCCGGGCAACATTATCGAAGGTGTCAGCAAGGGAGTTGACCTTTTCGACTGTGTTATGCCAAGCCGTAACGCACGTCACGGTCATCTGAACACCTGGAACGGTATTATCAACATCAATAATGCAAAGTATGAAAAAGATGCTTCTCCGATAGATGCCGAGTGTGACTGTCCCACTTGCAGAAACTTCTCACGTTCATATATCAGGCATCTTTTCAAGGCAAAAGAAATGCTTGCCATGAGGCTCTGCGTTATTCACAATCTCTATTTCTATAATAATATGATGGAAAAAATCAGAGAAAGTATTGAGAATGACACTTTCAGCGAATTTAAAGAAAAATATGTCGATTTACTTGACACGAGAATTTAATGTGATATAATAGTTAGGATATATTTTTGGAGGTAAAAAACAAAATGTTTAATCTTTTAACCACAACCACAACTGACACAGGTTCTTCAACTTCTATGATTGTTATGCTCGTCGTAATGTTTGCCATTATGTACTTCGTAATGATTCGTCCTCAAAAGAAAAGACAAAAAGAAGAACAGGCTATGCGTGATGCTGTTGAGGCAGGCGATGAAATTACAACAATCGGCGGTATCTGCGGTAAAGTTGTAACAACAAAGGAAGATAGCCTTATCATTGAAACAGGTGCAGACAGAAACAGAATAATGATTAAGCGTTGGTCTATTCAGCAGAACGTGACTGCAAACGAAAGACTTCAGGCTGAAAGAGAAGCCGCAAAAGCAGCAGCTGACAAAGCCAGAGAAGAAAAGAAGTCAAAGAAAAGCAAGACAGACCTTGACTAATCTGTAATAAAAAATATTTCCCCCTCATATCATTTAACAGATGATAAAGGGGGTTATTTTTTTATGGTTACAAAAAGACGGAGAAACAGCAAGACAGATAAGAATGATAAATTATACGCTGTTGCAAGAAAAGAGTTAATCGGTGCAGTAATTTACACATTTATTTTCACCTTATGTTCTCTTGCCGCTGTGCTTGCAGATTCGGATAAAGATAAAGTATATTATCTATCTGTTGCTTCTTTTGGCGTTGCTTCCTTTATTTTTGCATATATCTCTGTTTTAAAAGAAAGAAAAAACGGACTTTTATACGGTATACTTTACACATTGCCTCTGAACTTTGCAATTATATTCGTTTCTCTGATACTGTGCAGTTTTAAGGCAGATTTACATCTTCTCATCAGTGCCGCAGTTTTGCTTATAACGTCGGCTCTCGGCGGTATACTTTCAGTTAACAGAAGAATTAAAAGGTAAGGAGTTAAAAGGCGAAAATGAATGCAGTAATAAGCAGTAATATATTGAGAAACGCTAAAAAAATTACAGAAGGTAACAAAATAACCGCCGCAAACTTTTCGGTTATCCTCGGCGGTATTGTATCAGGCGCCCTGGTTTATCTTACAGGCAAGGAGTATATTATAGGTGAAATATGTGATTATTTTCTGAATTTCACTACGGATTTTTCATACAGAAGTAAAATAGAAGTTCTTTCGGGTTTACTTCTGACACACATTCCTTATGTAATAATCTGTGTTACCCTTGGAGTCTGTATAATAGGGACATACCTTATATATTTTTTCAGTTTTATAAAAGCGGCAGGTATCAGTATCATATTAGCGCATATTTACTGCACCTACAAATTAAAAGGTGTCGAGTATGCACTTCTTGTCTTTTTGCCCGGGAAATTTATGATGATTTTTGCAATGCTTTCTCTTATGTATATAAGCGTAAATTGCAGTATAAAACTCAACAAAAAGATAAAAGGGGAGAACACAGAAAAACTGTATTTTTCGGGATATTACGGCAGAAGTGCAGTTACATTTATGCTTTTTGTTGTTTCGTCACTCATCGATTTTATCTGTGTCAGTTGTTTTAGTCCTCTCTTTGATTTTTAGGGATAAATCATTGAGAGGATTGCTGCTTAATGCATCACGCAGTTGACTGTTTTCAAGGTGAGTATATATTTCTGTTGTATTAAGGTTTTCATGCCCCAAAATTTCCTTAAGTACAAGAGTATCAACCTCTCCGTGCTGATACATAAGAGTGGCGGCGGTATGTCTTAATTTATGTACAGAATAGTGCTGACCGTCAAGGCCTATCGCCTCAAGATATTTATAAACCATAAGTTGAACCGCTTGTCTGCCCATTCGTTTATTAAGACGGCTTAAAAACAGTGCGTTTTTGCTGTCGTTTTTAACTCTGTCGTGCGGTCGAACATTCAGATAACTGTTTAAAGCATTTACGCATGCATCATTCAGAAAAATCATTCTTTCTTTGTTTCCTTTACCGACGACTCGCATAGTGTTGTTATAAAAGTTAATATCGGTAATGTTAAGAGAAACGAGTTCTGCAAGACGTAAACCGCAGTTGAGAAAAAGAGTAAGTATGCAGTAATCACGCTCCTTATCCTTACCTTCAACAGCATTAAGAAGTTGTATACTTTCTTCAAGTGTCAGATACTTGGGAAGGCGATTCTTTTTATAAGCAACCTGAAGTTGCGACACAGGATTAACTTCTATATACTGCATTTTTTCGCAGATATATTTAAAGAAACCTCTGATCGACGATGCCTTTCTTGCTCTGGATGAAACGTCATTATCACGTTCTTCTTTGCAATATATAAGAAAGTTATGAGCATCACGCAGAGTTATTTTTTTGAAAAATTCAACATCAATAAAGGACAAGTCAAAATCTTCATCCAGTTCGGCAGGGGAGGTGAGACCCTTATCCATTGCCACAATATACCTTAAAAAAAGCCTTAAATCAGAAATATATTCGTTTACCGTAAGACTTGACTTAGCATTAACGACAACAAGTTCGCTGATATATTCATTAACAAGACGGGGCAGTTTATTTCTGTCATAGTTCATAATCAACTTTTCTCCTTGCACAGATTGTTTTTAAGTAATTATTTTGTTTATAATATTATACATCAACTATACAAAATAATCAAGCAAGATACAAAATTAAAATTATTTTGTATAGTTAAAATTGTCGGTTATTTTATAAAAGTGTAATCAGGGCAAAGGCTGTTGCATTTTAGCGATAACTGCTACCATATAAAATATTTAAGTAAATTTGAAAAATATTAGTTTTTATTTGGTTCATATCAGTTCAATTATTTCGTTATAATATTCAGTGATCAATATAAACAGTAACGCAAGAGATTTTTTGTTTTTAACCGAAATATCATTTGATGGAATTATTATTTACGACCTGAGCTTCGTTTGAAAAAAATCCATTAAATGAGTATATTTATAATTCGGTGCTTTTGATGGTATGTTTGTATAGAAAGCAAGTTATATGCAAATTAAAATCGGGAAATCGGTTTAACAGAACGGTATAGTTTCTTGACTAACAATTATGTTTCTATTGAAAGATAGAATACAGATAATTTAATTTATATTTGGATTGAGTTGTTTAGGTTGCTTCATAAGTATTTTGTAATCAGATGTTGTAGGAACTTTGCTTTGCTTTTTTTATTAAGATTAACTATATTACATACGCAAGAACAAGCGTCAAGTAATAATATTTAGTCTTGTAATCAATGACTTTAGCGTTGTTCTTATCGAAATAATTGCTTAGGCACTCACCTTGACTATACAAAATATTCATTTTGTATAGTTGCATATTAAAAATTGTGCACAATCACCTATTATTGAAATTCTTTAAAATTTCATAAATTTTTCTATGAAGCACTTTAAATTCTTCATATCGGCATACATTTGCATAATGTTTCAAAATATAATATGTATCTGAACTATGAAAACGCAATAAATAAAAACTTGTATCAACTGCGCTCTGAAGTCTGGCATCTTCATAAAAAAGAAACTCACTCAAAATAATACAAATACGGTCAAGGTCATTCATTATTTAAAAAATCCTTTCGTAAAATCTTACCTTGACGGTAAATCAAAGTATTTTTACGTTCTTCACCGTCTGCAGTAATATAAGACCAGGTTGATGAAACTGTATACTTAAATTGTGAATTATTCTCTAATTCATCAAATAAAGCGGCGGTTTCAGTATTTTCTATACCGTCATAACCATGTTTTGTTTGCCATATATAGTTTTCATCACGTAACTCCTGAGGTCTATTTAACCCTACAGAAGTCGAAAAACAACGATTACCGGGCAATGCTACAGTATCTTTAGTGATGTACTTTGATACGTATGCGGCTAAATCTTTAATTTTTTCTGCTTTATGATTATCTTCGTAACGAGTACCTTTTAAAACGTGTATATCAATATTGCCGTAATGCCAGCATTTTCGAATTATCTGAAAAGGTATATACTCATCATTGAAAACAACCAAATGACAATGCAAACAGCCTTCATTTCCTTCCTTATCCCCTCTTTCCTTTTGACGTTCTAAAACATATAGGTACTTCAATTTGTACCCTTCACGGCTCATAGCCTTTTTAAAGGCATCAAAGTTATATCTGAAAGTTTCAAAATCTAAAATCGTCTCACGATAAGTCAAAGTAAGAAACTTAGTGTATTTGCCCAAATTTGCCCATATTATCTGACGTACAGTTCTTTGAGCTCGTAAAAGATTAGCAGAACGCTTTTCATTGAGTACGTCATTTCTCTTTATGATATATCCCCTACTGTAACCGCACCGTATCGGATTAACATACTTATAATGCTCTAACGTGTCGCCCGAAATATACGCTTTAGATTGCATGTAGGTACTCACCATACCCAACGTGCCTACCATATCTTTCACCGCCTACTGTTTTGCAACATTTTTGCAACTTTGTGTTGCGTTGTCCAAGTTGTGAGTCTATAGTTAAATTTAATCGCGCGCGTACGCGCGCACGCGTGAGGGAACCTACTGCTTTTACAAACCACTTCGGTCTAAAGTAAAGGGGTATCTGTAAATATTTTTCCGTTATAGCATATTCAAACGATAAAATTGATACCCGAGAAAAATTTTTACATACACTCCCCTTGACTTTAGATTTCAATGCCCTTGTTTCTGCTTTGCCGAAGCAACTCAGGAACAAAACAAAAAGTTGCCTGCTGCTTCGAAATTTCAATTTTAAGGGCATTGAAACAAGCCCGCGTTAAATAAGTCAAGGTATTTAAAAGCCTCTTACCTCGGCAATC
>CAYNIN010000031.1:0-16457 GCA_964397395.1 uncultured Faecalibacterium sp. | reverse complement strand
CTGCGACCTGCGCATTACGAATGCGCTGCACTACCACTGTGCTACACCAGCAAATGTATTGCCCTATGATTATACTAAATTAAATCGGTTTAATCAAGAGGAAAAGCAAAAAAATATCGGAAAAAAAGCAAAAAATTATCGGGAAAATCTGTGCAAATTTTTCTTTGGAGAAAGTTAAGATAAGAGTTATATTTCTTTAAAATTCACCATTTTTCCCTTATTCTTATGTGATATTATATTCCGAAAAGGGTTTTATTTATAAAAGTAAAAGTAAAAAGAATAAATAAATGGTAAATCTGCCTAAATGGGAAGTGAACTTTTTAATCAGTTTGTAACAAAATAACAAAAACTCTTGCAATAAATAATGATGAGTGATATTATTGTATACGGAGTAGTGTAGAGGTGGATTATTATGCCCTCACGGCAACGGATACCTCTTCGGCACTACGTATCTCAAAGCAAAAGAGGTGTTCGAATGGCAGAAAAGAAAGATTACGGCGACGGAGTTGCGCTTTATCTCTTTCATCAGGGAAACAATATGAAGGCCTATGAATATATGGGCGCTCACAAGGTTAAAGGAGAGGAAGACCTTTATTCTTTTCGTGTGTGGGCTCCTCACGCAAAGGCAGTGAGTGTTGTCGGTGACTTCAACGGCTGGGACGAAACAAAGGGCGTAATGCAGAAAATCAACGATGCAGGTATGTGGGAGTGTTATATTTCCGGTGTAAAGCAGTATGATAACTACAAATTCCTTGTAACTGCACAAAGCGGAAATAAAACCGCAAAGAGCGACCCCTATGCTTTCCACAGCCAGACAAGACCTGAAACGGCTTCAAAGATTTATGAACTTTCGGGCTACAAGTGGGGCGACAAAAAGTGGCAGAAAGACAAGGCGAAGACCAACGTTTACGAGTCACCCATGAACATTTACGAGGTACACGCAGGCTCGTGGAAAATCCATGAAGACGGCAATCCTTATTCCTACCGTGACCTTGCAAATGAACTTGTTCCTTATGTCAAGGATATGGGCTACACTCACATTGAACTTATGCCCATTTCGGAATATCCCTTTGACGGCTCCTGGGGCTATCAGGTAACGGGATATTTTGCCGCAACGTCACGTTACGGTACTCCTGACGATTTTATGTACTTTGTGGATACCTGCCACAAAAACGGCATAAGCGTTATTCTTGACTGGGTACCTGCTCACTTCCCGAAAGACGAACACGGTCTTGCAATGTTTGACGGCGAAGCCTGCTATGAGTACAGCGACCCGAAAAAAGGCGAACATATGAACTGGGGTACAAAGGTATTCGACTTCGGCAGAAATGAAGTTGTATCTTTCCTGACAAGTTCTGCTAACTTCTGGTTTGATAAGTACCATATTGACGGACTCCGTGTTGATGCCGTTGCTTCAATGCTTTATCTTGACTACGGCAGAGAAGACGGTCAGTGGATAGCCAACAAGTACGGCGGTAACGAGAATTTAGAGGCAGTGGAATTTCTCCGCAAACTCAACTCGGGTATTTTCAGAGAGAACGTAAATCCTCTGATGATTGCCGAAGAGTCAACGGCTTGGCCTCTTGTTTCAAAACCGACAGACATCGGCGGACTCGGCTTTAACTTCAAGTGGAATATGGGATGGATGAACGATGCATTGAGATATTTTTCAATGGACGGTCTTTCAAGAAAATTCAACCATAATCTGCTCACATTCTCTTTCTTCTATGCTTTTTCGGAAAACTTCGTGCTTCCCATTTCTCATGACGAGGTTGTACACGGCAAATGCTCGCTTATCGGCAAAATGCCCGGTGAGTATGAGGAAAAGTTCAAGGGCATACGCTCATTCCTGGGCTATATGATGGTACACCCGGGCAAGAAACTCACCTTTATGGGTCAGGAGTTCGGTCAGTTCATCGAATGGAGATATGACGAGGGTCTGGAGTGGCTCCTTCTGGGCTATGACAGACACAGACAACTGAAAGATTATGTAAAGAAACTCAACCATATCTATCTTAAAAATCCTGCTTTGTGGCAGATTGACTACAGTTGGGAAGGTTTTGAGTGGAATGTCAGCGATGATAACGACAACAGTGTAATTGCTTTCACAAGACGTGACAAAGAGGGGAACGAACTTGTCGCTGTCTGCAATCTCACTCCCGTTGACAGAGAGAAATATTCTTTCGGTGTAAAGACGGCAGGCACTTATGAGGTTATCCTCAATTCCGATGCCGTGGAATTCGGCGGAAGCGGTTACGGTACAAAAACAAGAGCCACTTCAAAGAAAATTTCCATGCACGGTTTTGATAACAGTATAACCCTTAACTTACCCGGCTTCTCCTGTATGTTACTCAGATGCAAACCCAAAAAGGAAAAAACTGCAACGGATAAAAAGGCTGCAGAGAAAAAATAAATAATTAAACTTATATAAAAAGAAACGGAGGAAACTAAAATGGTAAAGAAAACAGAATGTCTTGCAATGCTCCTTGCCGGCGGTCAGGGCAGCAGACTCGGCATACTTACCAAAAACATCGCAAAACCCGCAGTTCCTTACGGCGGCAAATACAGAATCATTGATTTCCCGCTTTCAAACTGCATCAATTCAGGCATCGAAACTGTCGGTGTTCTCACTCAGTATCAGCCTCTCGAACTTAATGACTATATCGGCAACGGTCGTCCCTGGGACCTTGACCGTTCCTACGGCGGCGTACACGTGCTTTCGCCTTATCAGCAGATTAAGGGTACCGAATGGTACAAAGGTACGGCTAACGCAATTTATCAGAACATCAATTTCATCGACCGTTACAATCCCGAATATGTAGCCGTTCTTTCAGGCGACCATATTTACAAGATGGACTATAACAAAATGCTCAAGTACCACAAGGAAAAAGATGCAGCATGTACAATCGCTATGCTCGAAGTACCCTGGGAAGAAGCATCACGTTTCGGTCTTATGTTCGTAAACGATGACGGCTCAATCAGCGAATTTGAAGAAAAACCCAAGAACCCCAAGAGCAACAAGGCTTCAATGGGTGTTTACATCTTCACCTGGAGCAAACTCCGTCAGTATCTTATCGACGATGAAAACAATCCCGATTCGGGCAACGATTTCGGTCACGACGTTATCCCCACAATGCATTCAAACGGCGAGAGAATGTTCGCTTATCAGTTTGACGGCTATTGGAAAGACGTTGGTACAATCGACTCTCTCTGGGAAGCAAACCTTGACCTTCTCAATCCCAAAGTTGATCTTGACCTTTCCGATACAAGCTGGAAGATTTATTCAAGAAATCCCGATGCACCTCCTCACTTTGTTGCTGCAACGGCAGACGTTGAAAACTCAATGGTAGGCGAAGGTTGCTATATCGCAGGTGAAGTTGACTATTCGGTTCTTTTCTCCAACGTTACCGTTGAAGAAGGCGCAAAGGTTAAATATTCAATCGTAATGCCGGGCACAACAATCAAAAAGGGTGCAGTTGTTGAATATGCAATCGTTGCGGAAAACGCAGTAATTGAAGAAGGCGCACACGTAGGCGAAAGCCCCGAAGGCATTGAAAACCTTGAAAATTGGGGCGTTACCGTTATCGGCGAAAAAGTAACAATCGGCGAAGGTGCCGCAGTTAAAGCAAAAGAAATGATTGATACAGATGTAAAGGGGGTTAAATAATATGTACGCTTCAGATGTATTAGGTATTATCTATTCAAACGTTTATGACGAAAATCTCAGTGAACTTACAAGCGTGCGTACAATGGGTTCAGTACCCTTTGCAGGCAGATACAGACTTATCGACTTCGTTCTTTCGGGAATGGTAAACAGCGGTATCACTAAAATCGGTATCAGCACAAAAGCAAACTATCAGTCACTTATGGATCACCTGGGCTCAGGTCAGGCTTGGGACCTTTCAAGAAAAAGAGACGGTATGACAATTCTTCCTCCCTTTAATCTTTCAGCCAGCGGTGTTTATCAGAGCAGACTTGAAGCATTACAGGGTATGCTTGGTTACATAACGAAGTCAGGTAAAGACTATGTTGTTCTTGCTGACTGCAACGCCGTATGCAACATTGATTACAGCGACCTTCTTGATTTCCACCAGGAAAGCGGAGCCGACATCACCGTAGCGTACAAGAGAGGTGTTGTTCCCAACCTTAAAAATATTATGACCTTCGATGTTGACGGAACGGACATCAAGAAAGTTACCGTTGACTGTCACGGCAACGAAGCCTGTGATTATGCTCTTAATATTATTGTTATGAGCCGTGTGCTTCTTGAAAGACTTATCAACAACGCCGCAGGTTCAGGCGCAATTCTCAACAGTTTTGAAAACGAAGTTATTGCAAAGAACGTTGATGCACTTAAAATCAAGGGTTACAAGGTAAGTTCCTACGCAAAGACAATTGATTCGCTTCAGAGTTATTACGATATCAGCATGGGACTTCTTTCAGGTGAGTTCAAGGACCTTTTCACAAAGGATAACTCCATTTACACAAAGGTTCGTGACGATATGCCCGCAATTTACGGCGTATGCTCAAAGAGTTCAAACTCTCTTGTTGCCGACGGTTGTATTGTTAAGGGTACTGTTGAAAACTGCGTACTTGCAAGAGGCGTTTACGTTGCAGAGGGTGCCGTTGTTAAGAACTCCATCATTATGCAGGACTGCTATATCAGTACGGGTGCTACCGTAAACTGTGCAATTCTTGATAAAGAAGTTGTTGTAAAACCCAACCGTGAACTCAGCGGTGCAAACACATATCCCTTTTATATCGGAAAGGGTATTACAGTATAAGCAAAATTCGAAAGGATTTAAGTAAATGAAAGTATTATATGTTTCAAGTGAAGCCCTTCCTTTTATGGCGAGCGGCGGTCTGGGTGACGTGGCAGGTTCACTTCCTCAGGCACTCAGAAAAAGACTTATCGGCTGCCGTGTGGTTATGCCTCTTTACGATACCATTAAGCAGGAACTTAAGGATAAGATGACCTTTGTGGCAAACATCTCCGTTCCTGTTGCATGGAGAAGACAGTATTGCGGCATTTTCCAGGCAAAGCATGAGGGCGTAATTTACTACCTCATTGACAATCAGTATTATTTCAAGCGTGACACACTTTACGGTCACTATGACGATGCGGAAAGATTCACATTCTTTGCCCGTGCCGCCCTTGAAATTCTCCCCGTTGTTGACTTCAAGCCCGACATCATTCACTGTAATGACTGGCAGTCGGCTCTCACACCCGTATTCTATTCAACATTTTACAGCAAAGACCCCTGGTATCAGGGCATCAAAACCGTATTTACCATTCACAACATTCAGTATCAGGGTACCTACGGTATGGAACTTGTCAGTGACGTTATCGGTCTTAATCCTGCCGATACCTCAATTGTTGAATACGACGGCGACGTTAACTTTATGAAAGGTGCGATTGAATGTGCCAACAAGGTAACAACGGTTTCACCTTCTTATGCAAACGAGATTCTCGACCCATGGTACAGCCACGGTCTTGACACAATTCTCCGTGAGCGTCAGTGGAAACTTCAGGGTATTCTTAACGGTATTGATATTATCAACTACAACCCCGAAACTGACCCCAACATTGAGAAGAATTACACCGTGAAAGACGTTAAAGAAGGCAAAAAGGCAAACAAGAAGGTTCTTCAGGAAAATATGGGACTTCCTCAGAGAGAAGACGTACCCATTATCGGTATTGTTACCCGTCTTGTTTCCCACAAGGGTCTTGACCTTATCAAAGGAATCCTTGACGAACTTCTCTGCACCGCCGACGTACAGGTTGCAGTTCTCGGCTCGGGCGACTGGCAGTATGAAAACTTCTTCAAGGATATGGCTGCAAAGTATCCCGACAAGGTTGCTTTCAGACTCGGCTTCGTGCCTTCACTTGCAAGAAAAATTTATGCCGGTGCAGACCTGTTCCTTATGCCCTCAAAGAGCGAACCCTGCGGACTTTCACAGATGGTTGCCTGCCGTTACGGCACAGTACCCATCGTCCGTGAAACAGGCGGTCTTCGTGACTCAATCACCGACAGCGGTGACGGAATGGGCAACGGCTTCACCTTCAAGACCTACAACGCTCACGATATGCTTGGCGCTATCAAGAGAGGTCTTGAGGCATACCACAACAAACCTCATTGGGATGAACTCGTTGTCAGAGCAATGGAATGTGATTTCAGCTGGGGCAAGAGCGCAAACGAATATATCAGAATGTATAAGCAGATTCTGAAAGAAGGATAAAAGCATAAAAATAAACCGTATCACTTTCCTTTGATTGTGATACGGTTTTTTAATCTGTGTAAGGTTTGGTGTTTTTTGTACGGCCTAAAATGTAATCTGTGCTGGTGTTATGATAATCGGCAAGTTTGATTAAAACGTCGGTGGGGATATCTCTTTGCCCGAGTTCGTAATTGCTGTATACCTGCTGTGAGCAGTTTAAAATTTCAGCCATTTGTTTTTGCGTAAGATCCCTGTCTTCACGCAGATGCCTTATTCGTTGATACATATAAATCACCGTAAATATTATAATTGACTGCAAAATGCGGTATTGACATCTACTGCAAATTGCAGTAAAATAATTGCAGGTCATAATTATTATGACTCAAAATGAATTAACGGAGGCAGAAAAAATGAAAAACACGAAAAAAATCTTTTTATTTGCAGCAATGATTACGGCACTTATGTTGTGCTTTGCTTTTGGTGCAAGTGCGGAAACTTACAGTGGAAACTGCGGTGACAATGTAACATGGTCACTCGACACACAAGAGCAGACACTGTATATCAGCGGAACGGGCAATATGGCAAGCTTTAGCGGACAACGAGGAAACTCAACATCGGATATTGTATCTACCACGGCACCATGGTACTCGTATAAAAGTTACATAAGTAAGGTTGTTATCGGTAACGGTGTTGTCTCTATAGGTTCATATGCATTTTGTCTTTGTGAGAATATGACGACGATACATATACCTGCTTCTGTTACAGTAATTGAAAATTGGTCCTTTTATAAAAGCGGTATTTCTCAAATATATTATGGTGGTACTGAAGAAAACTGGAATTCGATACCTATAACATCTTATGGTGAGTATATAACGAGAGCAAATGTTACTTTTAATGTTGAAGATGGTGAGCAATATCCGAGCGGTTATAATTTTGAATGGGACAGATATTCTTTTAGTAATTTAGACGAAACTATATCAGCTGATATTTACAAAAAGGCTTACGGAACCATAAAAGGTAATTGGTTGTATCTTTTAAAAGAAAATGGAGATAATCATGGTCACTGTTATGGTATGACAAGCACATCTGCTGCTCTTTTATCATATCAGAGAGCGGTTAAATATTTTAAATCGTGTTATGTAGAAGATTATTATGTTGAAACAATGTTTGAACTGTTCCCGGAATATACCTCCGATTTATTTGGTGTGGATTTAAGAACATATATAAAATATGGTTACGTGTATCAATTTGACAATGATGTTCAAAAGGCAGAAAAAGCTTCAAAAAATAATCTGCAAGGACTTTATAATTCTGTAAAAGCTTATGTTAACGGAAACAATACTCCTGTTATTATAAATGTATATCATGATGCTTTAATAGGACGAAAAGACGGTCATTCAATTTTGGCTATAGGTTTAAAAGAAACTGCCGACAGTTATGTTATCTTAATTAATGATTCAAATATCTGTTATGAAAAACAAGAACTGAAAATAAAAAAAGATTTTTCATCTTGGACTTATAAAGTTAACAACATGTATGAGTATTCATCGGGAAATGGTCATTTGACATACAGTTTTCCGGCAGATGTTATGTATAATGTTGGCTTGTTGTTAAATGATAATAATTCAAATTTTATGAGTGTAAATAATTCTTTGGTGGCATCGACACAAACTATATCAACAGAGGTTGAATTAGAGGAAGTTCTTTCTTCAACGGGCTCACAAGGTGAAGATACTGCTGGATATAATTTATATTGGTTAGAGGATGAAGTCAAATCAGTTGAAATTACATCTCTTGCTGAAGATAATGAAGTATTGGTTTCTGATGTCGAAACATCAATTAAAACAGTATTAGACAATAATTGTACGGCAAGTTTTTGTGTTAATGATGTTGGTAATAGCAGTATATGTGTTGATGCCTCTATTGGTAGTGATAATAATATAGTATTCATATCTTCTAATAATGGAGAAATTATCGAACTCGATATTTCCGGCACTGCTGACAGTTCAGAAATCACCGCAACTCAGACAGAAACGGGTCTTCTCATAACAGGTATTTCCGACGGTGAGGTTACTCTCAGCAAAAATGAAGAAGTTATTGCAGTTCAGGAAATAACAGAAGCGTGCAGCGATATTGAAATCCTTTACGATGCTCAGGGTGAAAGCGACAGCCTTGACGTTGATTATCACGGTCACTCCTACACCACAACCACCACCCCTGCCACCTGCTCGGCTGACGGTTACACAACCTACACCTGCTCCTGCGGTGACAGTTACACAGAAACAATCCCCGCCACAGGTCACACCTACACCCCCGCCACAACTCCTGAAACCTGCTCGGCTAACGGTTACACAACCTACACCTGCTCCTGCGGTGACAGTTATAAACAGACAATTCCCACAACGGGTCACAATTACGGTGATGATAACATCTGCGACAGTTGCGGTGCAGTCAAGTCCTGTGACCATCTTTGCCACAAATCAGGCTTTATGGGCTTTATTTATAAGATAGTCCGCTTCTTCTGGAAACTCTTTAAAATGAATGCAGTCTGTGACTGCGGTGCGGCTCACTATTGATAATGGATAAAAACAAAAGAGGAACAGGCGATTGCTTGTTCCTCAATTATTTTGTGTAACTTATTTAAGCTGCCTTATATCCTTGCCGAAAAATCTCAAAGGATAGTAACTTCCCATAATTCTTGAAGCGATACGCTGGGTGTATTTCTGCTCAAGTTCGTTCATTTCAAGGTTTGTGCTGATAATCGTGGGCAGAGAGCGAAGAAGTCTTGTGTTTATAATGTTGTGAAGTTCGCTGACGGTGAATTGGGTTGAAAATTCAACGCCCAGGTCGTCAATAATAAGCAGGTCGCAATTGAGAATATCTTCTCTGATGCTGTCCTGTGCGGGCAGTTTTCCGAAATGCTCTCTTTCAAGATTATCCATAATGTTCTGTATGCTGTCGTAGAAAACATCAAAACCTTTGTCGAGAACTTTGTTTGCAATTGCAAGGGAAAGGTGGGTTTTGCCCAGCCCCGTTTTACCCGTCATAAGTATGCTCGGGGAAGAAGGGGTGAAGTTTTCTGCATAGTTTTTGCAGTAATCAAAAACTCTCGTCATATATTCTTTTTGATTTACACCAAGGGTTTTGTCTTCGACGTCGGGGTAGTATTTAAGGGAAAAAGTGTTAAAGGTGCACTTTTTAAGAGGGGAGTTTGCGCTGAGTTCCTCTCTTGCAATTTCACGGATAAGTTTCTTGTAGCAAGAACAGAAAAATGCACCGTGATAGCCCGTGTCTTTGCAAATACTGCAAGTATACTTTGCCTCGAGATAGTCTTCGGGATAGCCTGCCTCTTTTAAAAGGAAATGTCTTTTTTTCTGGGAAGCAAGATTTTTTATCTCAAGATTTTTCACAAACTCAACTGCATCGGCACCCATACCGATTGCTTTGACAACGTCGGCACCGCATTTTGCCATTTCCGTTTCAACTTCGTGGATTTCGGGGCACTTCATAATAACTTCTGCGTGGCGGATTTCTCTTTCCTGTTCCGCTTTTTTCTTTCTGTTATCAAGGGTTTCTTTCGCCTTGATGTAAACACTTCTTTTATATGCCAATTTTCACACCCGCTTTCAGTTTTCGTCGTTTTTTAACATAAGGTCAAGACCTTTTTTAAGGTATGCGTCAATGTCATAGGAGGCATCGCTCTCTTTGGGAAGGTCTTTTTCTTTCTTGGAATACTTCTTTTCCTGCATAGCCTTCCATTTAAGTTGTTCGGTTTCAATGTCCGTCGCCGTTTTGACACCCTTTTCGTGCCAGGTGCGGATTATCTTATCCATATATGGCATACTCATTTTGCCTGTACGGTCGATGCTTTCCTCATAAGCGTAGTAGATTATATCGGCACCGTAGCCGTACTCCTTGACCCAGGCGGTAAGGAGTTTTCTCTGTTTTTCCGTTGGGTTGCGGTTGGTGATTTCCGTTAGTGTTCGGAGTTTCTGCCAGGTTTCGTCAACGATGTTGTGCTCCTCGATATATTCCATTGCACCCTCAAGGGAGTCAATTTCAAGTTCGCTCCACCTCTTGCCGATTTTGGCAATATTGGAGAAAGAGGCTTTTTTCATCGTCACGGCATACTCAATTGCCATTAGTATAACTTCAAGGGGCAGACCGTAACTGTCGTGAAGCATAATAAGTACCGACTGACCGTCGTAGCCGATAGTTTTACCTAAAATATTCTGTGCTTCCCGAAAAAGTTCAGCCAGGTCTTCGCACTCTTTGCAACGGGCGGCAATCTGTTCGTGGCTGGGTCGTGAAATAGGTATGTCGGCAACTTTCTTTTCCTCTGCCTTTTCTTTGGGCAGGGGCGTTGCCGTCGGTACGGGGGGTACGGCGGTATGTACAGGGGCAGACTCGGAAATGTCTTTTACGAGTATGCCTCTGTCAAGCCAGAAAACAAGAGCATCACTGACTTCCTCTTTGGGTATCAGGAGAGTTTCTGCAATTTTTTCACTTGTAACGTTATCCGTACCGTGACGAAGAAGATAGAGAAGCACCTTCAGTTGCACAAGTCCTGCAAGACGGATATTATCGTCAACAAGGGCGTTCGGTACGGCGAAAATCCCTGTGAAAGCCAGGGGGTTAATTTTAAATTCCATTTATTTAAAACACCTTTCGGGAAAAATTCGGGCAGAGAATGAACGCCGCCCGAAAATCAAATCAATATTTGCCTAAATATTTGTCAAGTTCCCACTGTGAAACACGGGTACTGTACTCTCGCCACTCCTCATTTTTAGCGGCGATGTATTTGCTCCATACGTGCTCACCGACAGCCTCTCTTGCAAAGGTGCTGTGTCTGAATTCACGCAGAGCATCGTAGAGGGTTTTGGGCAGAGAATGAATGTCCGCCTCACGTCTTTCGTCGGCAGTGAGGTTGAAAATGTTGGAATCTTCGGGAGCAGGGGGTGTAAGTTTTCTTTCAACACCGTCAAGACCTGCCTGAAGAACTGCCGCCATAACAAGATAGGGGTTTGCGGCAGGGTCGGGGTTGCGAAGTTCGATTCTTGTGCCCGTGCCTCTTGCCGTAGGAATACGGATAAGGGGGCTTCTGTTCTTTGCCGACCAGGCAATATATACGGGGGCTTCATAGCCGGGAACGAGGCGCTTGTATGAATTGACAATGGGATTTGTCAGAACGGTGATAGCCTTGATGTGCTCCATAACGCCTGCGATAAAACTGTAAGCAACTTTGCTTAAACCTCTCTCGTCTTTTTCATCGCAGAAAGCGTTTTCCTTTCCTTTGAAAAGGGAAATATTTATATGCATACCTGAACCGCAGATACCGAAAATGGGTTTGGGCATAAAGGTTGCATAAAGATTATTTTGATTAGCAAGATTCTTTACAACATACTTGAAGGTCATAACGTTATCTGCAGTTTTAAGCACTTCATCATACTTGAAGTCGATTTCGTGCTGGGCAGGTGCGTTTTCGTGATGGGAAGCCTCAACTTCAAAGCCCATTTTTTCAAGGCAAAGACAGATTTCTCTGCGGCAGGCTTCACCTTTGTCGACGGGACCTAAATCAAAGTATCCGCCCATATCGTAGGAACGGGTTGTAGGTTTGTCGTGTTCGTCAAGGTGGAAAAGGAAAAATTCACACTCGGGACCAACGTTGCAGGCATAACCCATGTCGGCGGCTCTTTTAATGGCTCTTTTGAGAACATATCTCGGGTCGCCTTCAAAAGGAGTGCCGTCGGAATTATAAACATCGCAGATAAGTCTTGCAGTTTTGCCGTGTTTTTCGTTCCAGGGCAAAATTACGAAAGAGTCAAGGTCGGGGTGAAGACACATATCGCTTTCTTCAATTCTTACAAAGCCGTCAATGGAAGAGCCGTCAAACATACAACGGTTACTCAGGGCTTTTTTAAGTTGGCTTGTTGTTACGGAAACACTTTTAAGGGTGCCTAAAATATCTGTAAACTGAAGGTCGATAAAGTTAACTTTTTCTTCTTCAACCATGCGGATAATGTCTTCCTTTGAGTAATTGCTCATAACATAACCTCTTTTCACGGGGTATTGATAAGGCGGCGGAGTCGGACGGGAAAAGTCTTCTCTGTCCGATTTAACTCACCCTTTGTATTGATAGATAATTAAATATAACATTTATACTCATTTTTGTCAATGAAAAGAAAGGTCAATATTTAACCCTAAAAAGAAATTTTTATTGACATTTTTTCCTTATTATACTATTATAATTATAACCAGAGTGTATAAAACAAGTAAATATTTTGAAGGAGATGTTAAAAATGACAGCAATGTTGAGTCAGATTTTTTTGCTTGTAAAAGACATGGTTTCAATCATTAACACCGTTGTAATGATATTCATTACGGTTTTCGGTAATTTCGGTATCATTTCAGGTCCTTCAGAGGCTACTCCCATCACTTTCCGGGATGAAAGCAGTGTGCAGATGTCCTTCGTTGCTCTTGCGGACACGCAGGCTCTTCCTCTCGGATATCATCAGTATCTTCTTGAAAATGCCTTCAAGGATATCGAAAATTCAGGCCTTGATTTTGACGCCCTTGTAATTGCAGGCGATATTTCAGAACTCGGTGAAGAAAACTCCTATGAAATAGTATGGGAAGCAATTGACAATTCAACTATTGACAAAGTGCTTCTTTCAACGGGTAATCATGACATCAGATTCGCTTATGAGTGGCACACCGAATACATAACGGGTAAGGCAGAAGAATATCTGGACATTGAAATTGAAAATGCCTACTACTCCTGTGATGTAAACGGATATACCTTTATTGTTATGAACTCTGATGCATGGCAATTTGAAAAAGCAATCATTTCCGACAAGCAACTCGCTTTCATTGACAGTGAACTTGCCCGTGCAACCGCAGACGGCAAACCCGCCTTTGTAATCTGTCACCAGCCTCTTACGGATACTCACGGTCTTCCGACGGATTGGGCAGGCGCCGACCTTGGCGAAGACTCGGCAGAAGTTCTTGAAATTCTCACAAAGTACAAAAATGTTTTCTACCTCAACGGTCATCTTCACGACGGTATCACAGCAAACAGCCTTGAAGTTTTCGATGAAGAAAAGGGCGTTTATTCAATAAATCTCCCCGCTTTCGGCAAAGAAAACGACTTCGGCGAATTTTTGCAGATGGGTCTTGGTGCTTATGTTGAAGTTTACGGTGACAGAGTAGTATTCACCGCAAGAGATTTTGCAGCAGGCGATGCCCTTGAAGGTTACACAAGAACATTTATACTTAAATAAAACAACGGAGGTTACTTATGGCTATTTTTTCATCTATATTTGCAACAATAAACAGTATGCTCTTTATTGTTTATTCCCTTTTCACTCCCGCTCCCTCAACGGCAGATCCCATAACATTTAAAGATACAGACAGTGTGAATATGTCTTTTGTGGTATATGCGGACCCGCAGATTATGCCTTTGGGATACCATCAGGTATATCTTGAAAACGGTTTTGAGGATATCAAAAATTCAGGTCTTAATTTCGATGCTTTCGTTGTTGCCGGCGACCTTACGGAAAACGGTGACAAAAGTTCCTACGATATCTACTTTGAGTGTATGGAGAACTCGGGAATGAACAACATTGTTCTCGCAACGGGCAATCATGACCTGCGTATCAATTATAATTACAATCTTTCTATGATTATGGGCAAAGTCGAGGAATATCTCGGTGTTGCCACAGAAAAGCCTTATTACTCCTACTATGTGAAAGGTTACACCTTTATCGTTTTAGGCTCTGAAAAAATGCTCGCTGACGAAGCATACATTTCCGACGAGCAACTCGCTTTCCTTGATTCTGAACTTGCCCGTGCAACGCAGGACGGCAAACCTGCCTTCGTTGTCTGTCACCAGCCTCTTACCTATACTCACGGCACACCCACAACGGCTTTCGGTAACGGCGACCTTGGTGAGCAGTCACCTCAGGTAAGGGAAATTCTTGAAAAGTACACCAACGTCTTTTTCCTTACGGGACATCTTCACGACGGTGTCAGCGAAAAGAGCCTTGAAGTTCTCAATGAAGAAAACGGCGTATACTCCCTTAATCTTCCTGCTTACGGCAGACCTAATGAAGTGGGCGAATTCAGACAGATGGGTCTTGGCACTTACGCCGAGGTTTATGACGATGAAATTATTTTCACGGCAAGAGATTTTGTCAAGGGCGAAAACCTTGAGGGAATGACAATGAGCTTTACGCTTAAATAAAACAACTGTTGAAGGGGCACGGAATGTGTCCCTTTTTTTGTCTGAACGGTGCGTTGATGTGCTTGCAGAGGTTTATTCTACGATGCATAGGGTGACATTTTTCCTTACAGATGTTATAATCTGACTGTAAGAAAAAACATTTGTTTTGAGGAGGCGAAAATTATGGATGCAAAAGCAACAGGTAATTTTATTCGAGAACAGCGGAAAATAAAAGGTCTTACGCAAAAAGACCTTGCAGAAATTTTGCGGTGTACCGATAAAGCAGTTTCACGCTGGGAAACGGGTTCGGGTTTTCCCGACGTTACATTTCTTATTCCTCTTTCAAAAGCCTTGGAAGTAACAGTTAACGAGATTTTACTCGGAGAAAAAATCGAAAAAGAAGAACTTATTGAAAGAAGTGATAGTTTACTTGTGGAAACTATAAAATCAAATCACTGCCGTATCAGCAAACTTCAATTTATAATTTATGTGCTCATTTGTTTTATAAGCGCCTTTTTTATGTATGTGACACCGATGACGGCAGAACCGTCAGACACAATGGGAGTGGTGTTCCTGATAATGATGGCTGTTCCTGCTTTATCATTGATTTTGGGTTTTTTGAATATACAGTTAAAATATAAACTTATTTTCCCGATTATAAATGTGGCTCTCTTTGCTCCCACGGTATTTATTTTCACAATGTACTCGAGGGACACGGAAGTGTTGTTTCTTTATTCTGCAATTTTTCTTGCATCTTCTGCGGTGGGTGTTTTAACTTCCCACGCATTAAAAATTGCGGTAAAGTTTATTGTTAAAGGGTATCTTGATAAAAAGGCACGATAATTTATAAATTTAACGGCAGACTCACGGAAAGTCTGCCGTTGTTAATTATAGGGATTGTGTGATAAAGATGGAGTTATTCGGCGGTGTCTTTTTTCGTTGCTTTAACACCGAAATGCAGTAAAAGCAGTTCAGCAATCAAAGACACGGTTATCAGTCCGCCGACAACAGAGAAAAAGCTTACGCCGAATATTAGCGGACATAACGAGAAAATGCAGCAAACGCACAGAATGTTTCTTGCGGTAATTGCTAATCGGTCTTTGCCCGTAATACAATAGACTATCAACATAATGAAAATAATACAAGTGATTATAGCGGTAATAAAAGGTGCAAAGTTTGCATATCCGAAGGGTGTTAAATCAAAATAGGAGAAGGTCTTTCTCAAAGGTTCGCCCTCGGGATTGGCGAAATTGCAGACTGCACCGTAAGGCAGGATTTCCAGAATAAGTGTGATAATGGGGAGTATCAGAAAGGATAGTCTTTTTTTCATAGGGTAATCCTCCGTGAATTAAATTTATCGAAACAATTATACCACACCCAATATAAAATTACAATCGGGAGTGGTGTCGTATTTTGTGCAAGTGAAAAAGTAAGAAGTTTTTCTTCGAAAATCGGGTGCGGGTGTCCCGCCATTACTTATTCACTATTACTTCTTACTTATTACCTTCGCCAAAAATCCCGACGGAAGAAAGAAGTGATAGTTAATAGTGAAGAAGTAATAAGTAAAAATCCCGCTCGCTAAATACGAACGGGATTTTTGGCGCGCTGTAAGGGACTCGAACCCCTGACCTACTGGTTCGTAGCCAGTCACTCTATCCAGCTGAGCTAACAGCGCATTTTCAATTGCCCAAGTATATTATCACAAAAGACACCCGTTGTCAATGTTTTTTCTTAAAAAAATTCGGGTATTTTTGTGATAATGCATAAACGGAGAAAATTTATCCTTCTTTTTCCTTGACAATGGGGGCTCGGATATATTATTATAATATGTAAATTGCAGAACTTGGAAACTTTGTTTCCTTTAACTGAAAGGAGTTTTTGAAATGCTCGCTAATACAGAAAAATCAATGGAAAAACTTGTTGCTCTTTGCAAGGGCAGAGGTTTTGTTTATGCAGGCAGTGAAATTTACGGCGGCCTTGCAAACACCTGGGACTACGGCCCTCTCGGTGTTGAACT
>CAYNIN010000030.1:0-16697 GCA_964397395.1 uncultured Faecalibacterium sp. | reverse complement strand
ATAAGGTGATGAAGATTCAACCTGTGGATATGTTCCCTCATACGAATCATGTGGAAAGTGTTGTCCTTTTAAACCGTAAAGGTGTTCACTGATATTCATTGCGAGAAAACTTTAAACTTAAAAATATAATTTATACGGAGGTTGTGAAATGGAACTGCAAGAACTGCTGAAAAAGCCGTTACCGCAAATTCCGCCGGAAATTGCAGAGGCTTTATGTAAGAATGAGATAACGAAAACTCCCTTTGAGTGTAAGAACGATATATTATCAGATGTCGGTCTGCAAAGGGAAGTCGGATATACGAAGATGAATGACGGAACTTATCTTGTGTCTATGGTTTGTCCTATGCCGGACATTACGGCGGAAATGATTGAGTGGTGGTTCTGGTGGCACGCACAGGACAGTCTTCGTTATAAAGTCTGGTATCCCGGAGAACACGCAGGTGTCAGATATCACAAAAAAGACAAAGCCTACTTTCAGCAACCGGCTGTTCCTGCTTTTGTGCCGAACACACACTATCCCGTTGAGCGAATCGGCGGAATGAAAATGCCTTTGCGTATTGACTTTGTTACACCGGAAGAATTCGGATTTTCACCAAAGGCAATGGAAAACAATAATATACCAAAGATTGTATGCGGTCACGTCGGTGCTTTTAATAATCTTGTAAAGCATACGGAGATGGCGCACATTTTCATACAGACGGAAAAGGGTCTGTTTATGGTCAGCAGATTCTGGCTGGGAAAGACGATGAAAAATCCGCTGCTGAGAAAACTTATCATAACGGAAGATATGGCAAGGGGTATGGCGGAACATTGCTGTGTAGAGTATCGCAATTTATGCGAAATTCTTCCCGTACTGTATGAGAAATTCAGATGAACATACCCTAAAGTCTGAAAGGTTAAAATAAAAAGCCGCAAATTTACGGTAAAACTGAACTTCGTATAATTAAGTGACTTTTATTATGGAGGAAAAATATGAAGATAGGAATTATATCTATCAACTTATATTCTAAATGGCTGAATTTTGCGTGTCCGCTTCACAGTTATGCCATGCAGCAGTTTTTGCTTGAAAACGGATACGGTAGTAAGATAATAGATTACAAGGCTTCGTATTACGATAACTACAATATGAGGCATCCCGCCGATTATTATAAGGAAAAATTCGAAGTGCGAAAGAAGAACTTTCCTGCCGTTGAGGCAAAACGTAACGATTGGGCGGAGTCTGTAAAACTCACGGCGGAACTTGAAAGAAATTACCGTGCATTATATGATGAACGTGTCTGCCGTTACGATAAATTTCAGTCTTTCATTGAAAAACATCTGGATGTAACGGAGAAAGGGTATAACTCTGTTACTATGGAGTTGGAAGACCCCGGCTTTGACTGCTATATGTGTGTAACCGACGTTATATGGAAGGCAGAGCCCTCTCTTGAAAGAGCCTTTTTCCTTGCAAACAGGTCTATGGATAAAAAACATAAAATTGCGTATTCCGCTTCAAGAGGCAGTTCACATACCTGTACGGAGAAAGATGAAAAACTTTTCTTTGACTATCTGAGAGATTTTGATGCAATTTCCGTTCGTGAGCCGAGCCTTAAAGAACATATCGAAGAAAAAAGCGAACTTAACGCCACGGTTGTTCTTGACCCCGTTATGCTTCACGATAAAAGTTTTTATGAGAAAATTGCCGTTGCACCCGAAGAAAAAGGATATATGTTCCTTTATCACGTTGTGCAGAGTGCCGAGGATACCATTGAGCAGGCGGTAAAATATGCAAAAGAGCATAACCTGACAATTATCGAGTCCAGTGACAGACCGTACCCCACGGGTAAACTCGATAAATATGAGGTTGAACATAAATGGATATACGATATAGGAATTGAGCAGTGGCTCGGCTATATTATGAATGCCGACTGCGTTTTCACCAACAGTTTCCATTGCTGCTGTTTCAGTATACTTTTCGGCAGGAACTTCTTTGCGGGTTCAAGAAACGGCGATAAAATTGACGTTGTACTTGACACCTTCGGTCTCGGAAGCAGAAGATTTGATATAGATACTGACCTTTCGGGTAGTGCGATTGAAGACATCGACTATGAAAAAGTTTATGAGAAACTCGGCGAAAGAAGAAAAGAATCTGCTTCTTTCATTTTAGGTGCTCTCGAAAAGGCACAGAAAACTCCTGCAAAGTCAAAAAGCAGAGAAGAAGAACGCAAGACCAAGTCCTACTCCGTTTATATAAATATGTGTTTGCCCGATGAAGAAAAGTCTGTGAGTGAGCGCATAACTTCTTCTCCCGAATACCGTTCAAATTCGGTGAAGTTTGTAAATAACGGCAAGTCGGTGCTTAATATTGACAATCCTTTCCTTCAGGGCTACCGTTTCGTCGGCTGGAAACTCCGTGTTAAGATTGACAATGACTGGCTCTGGTTTATGAAAGACGGCTCTTTTGCCTATGACGCTGATGCCGACGAAGAAAACATCCGTCTTTTCAAAAAGGGAAGCAAAATAGGATATATCCCTGCCGACGGAATTGACAGAACCGTTGCCGTTGCACAGTGGGAAAAAATAGTGCCTACCTTTGAGTTCGCCTTAAACAGCGGACTTAAAACCGACAGAATTATCAGTGAGTACAGCGAAAAGAAAGGCACGTTGAACATCACCGGTACGGGACGTTATGAATATTCACTCAAGGGCTATTTCGAAAATGACGGCAGTCTTATACTTCCCGAAAACCTCTTTGTTCTTACCGAAACTCAAGATGAATGTGAAGACGAGATGCCCGCAGAAGAAAATGATACCGCACAAGCGGAAGAACCGACAGAGCCCGAACAGGAAAAGGAAGAAATACAGACGGTCTTTACGGGCTGGAAACTTCGTGTGCATTTTGAGGGAGAATGGTGCTGGTATATGAAAGACGGCACTCTTTGTCCCGCAAGTCAGCAACCGTCCAAAAAAGAAATCCGCCATTTTCTTCCCGGTGAAAAACTGCCCGTTTTTCCCGAAGGATTGGTGCTTGACGTTATTGCCGTTGCACAGTGGAGGAAAGCGGAAATAATCCTGGTTTATCACAGCGGAACTCTTGCCGCAGAAGAAGCCGCCGCTTATGTTGACGAAAATTCGGGAACCCTTGCCGTAACGCCCAAAGGCGCTTATGAATATGTCTTTTCCGACAGATGTCATATACATACTCGGCTTTCGGAAAACTGTTTTGTGCCTTCAAAGGAAAACGACAGAAGGGAATTTCTGGGTTGGAGAATCAGAATCAAGCACAGAAACGTCTGGAAACGTTATCTTGAAGATGACACCTTTATTAAGATGCAGGACTATTCGGTCATTAAACACGGTAACCTTAAAACTGTAAAGCCGGGCGTAAGTCTTGCTCAGTTGAATTTACCCAAAGGTGCTTTCCGTCTTGTTGCCGAAGCGGTATGGTATGACCCGAAAGCCAAGGTTTCTTTAAAAGCAAAAATTATCAGACTTTTATGTAAGTTATACAGAAAATAAAAAAAGGGGCTTTTGCATTTACGCCGATATCCGATAAGGCAGTATTTGTTTCTCGAACAAAATTCCCCGTATTTTTGCCAAAAGCCTCGCAAGGCGACAGCCTTGCTGCGTTTTATGACTTCAATACAAGAAATTTTCAGTTCTTACGAAACTGCGAAGCACTTTAAAATGCGAAATAGCTTTGCAAGAAAAGGCAAAAATCACCGATAATGCTGACGCATATCGGTGATTTTTAACGCGTTATTGTGAAGTTATTTCACATTTTAAAGAAATACTTCCTTATCGGATATCGGCGTAAGTGCAGAAGTCTCTTTGTGTTAATAATAAAAGTTATCTGTTGTTTGCCGTAGCCACCATATCAAAATAGAACTGCTCAAAGGAAGTGGGGTAGTCCTCTGTGCCGCAGAAGTCGAAATGATCCATATTGTACATTGTGTCGGTGTAGTACCAGACACCGCTTTCGATGTTGCCTTCGGCGAGAGTATCTTCATAATCTTTTGCATTGTCTTTATCTGTTGAAGGATAAAGAGCAGAGGCAAGAGGAACAATACCGTCATTTACTGCCCAGTCACCTTCAATTTTAATGCCGTCAACGGTCTTGCCTGCCGTTAGAGCAATCAGAGAGCAGGAGATGTTGAAAATGCTGTTCATTGTGTCGACGGGTTTTTCAATGCCGAGAGCATTTTTCTCCGTTGCAACGGTGGTGTAGGAATAGTAATAGGCGGTGGGTACGGTTTTGATGGTTTCGTTAAGTTTTGACGCACCGGCAAGGGTCATATCGTAACCGCAGTTGTCCTGTGCTTTATAGAAACTCATAACCTTCTTTAAACTGAAAGTTGTCTTTTCCTCATTTTCTTTGGGAGTCAGACCGAAGTGACCCAAATTGAGAGTGAAAACACCGAGATTTTCACCGACAGCGGCACCGAGGAAGTTTGCCGCAAGACTGATTAAGAAAAGCGGAGCCTTTGTGTCAACGATGAAATTTGCAACCTGTGATCCGTTGTGGGGTGCTGAAAGAGTGATGACGGAGTGAACAGAGTCGTGACCGCCTTTGAAAAGTTCACTTGTGTCTTTACCCGTTGCGGCGACTTCTTCTTCTGCACCGTAATAGAGAAGTGAAGCGAAAAGTCTTACTGTTGCACCGCCGAAGGAGTGACCGACAAGATTAACGGGGGAGTTCAAGTTCCAACTTTCGCCCATAAGAGCCTTACCTTCAAAACTTTTACCGAATCTGTCGTGGCTGTGTTCTTCTGAGTGAGCGGCACCGTAGTCAACAACAGTGCCCGTAAGTTGAGCGTAAAGTTCGCAGGCTCTGTCCCAGGCACTGCTTAAGGGTCCCACGGAAGCGGCATAAGCCTCAACGCCTTTTTCGCCGAGAATGCGGATAATATCGTTTTCACTTCCCGGGAGAAGTCCGCCGCCCCAATAGGGCGATTCTTCATAGTAACTGTCATAAGAGCCCCAACCGCCCATACCGTGAACGAAGATATAGGGGTAGTTTGTTACAAACGCTGAAGTGTCGAGGGTAGCGGTGCTTTCACTGCCTTGTGCAGATGAGGAAAAAGTGCAAAGGGAAAGAGTGAGCACGAGGCAGAGGATAAGTGCCGTTAATTTTTTTGTCTTTTTCATTATATACAGTCCTCCCTGAATAATTTCGTTTATATTTTAATTTTATTCAAAAAGAAATATTTTGTCAAGAGTTGAGTCAAAGTGTGAAATCCGTATGTTTAAATATTAAAAAAATATTGACTAAAATTTATAACGGAGTTATACTCAAATAAGTATATGTAAAAATGGAAGGTAAGTGCAAAGAAATGAAAACATTAAAAAAATATTTCAAACGTTATTTTGTTGATGCAATGAGTTATATGGCTCTGGGGCTGTTTTCATCGCTTATTGTGGGGCTTATCATAAGCCAACTTGCGAAAATACCTCATCTTGAAATTCTTGCCACTTTTTCCGAGGTTCTTTCCGCTTCTTCCCCCGTTGTCGGCGGTGCAATCGGTGCGGCAATTGCCTACGGGCTTAAGTCAAAGCCTCTTGTTATTTTCTCGTGTATTGCCGTTGGTGCTTTCGGTTATCAACTCGGCGGCCCCGTCGGTGCTTATGTTGCGGCACTTGCGGCAAACGAAGTTGCTTCACTTGTTGCAGGCAAAACGAAAATTGATATTGTTGTAACACCCATTGTGACGATTATTGTCGGCGGATTCGTCAGCACTTTCGTATGTCCCTATCTGTCAGCTTTTATGACGGCTCTTGGCGAAGTTATCAACTCGGCAACTATGCTTCATCCCTTCCCGATGGGTATAAGCGTTGCCGTAATAGTGGGTCTTGCTCTCACGGCACCTATTTCTTCAGCGGCACTTTGCATAATGCTGGGCATTGACGGTATTGCCGCAGGTGCGGCGGCGGTAGGCTGTGCGGCACAGATGGTAGGTTTCGCCGTTACTTCTTACAAGGCAAACGGATTCGGCGGTCTTATTTCCCAGGGTCTCGGTACGAGTATGCTTCAGTTCGGCAATATTATGAGACACCCCCAAATTGTTCTTGCACCCACTCTTGCTTCGGCAGTTCTGGGCCCTGTATCCACCTGCCTTCTGAAAATGACAAACACGCCTACGGGTGCAGGTATGGGTACCAGCGGTCTTGTGGGGCCTTTCGGTGCATATTCATCAATGAGTGAAAGTTTCGGTGCGGTAAAAACGGTTATACTCATAGTAATAATGCACTTTATCGCTCCTGCGATACTTTCCCTTGTTTTTCACGGAATTTTCAAAAAAATGGGGATTGTTAAAGACGAATATCTTAAGTTAGGAGAAGCAATATGAACGTTTACGATTTTGACGATACAATTTACGACGGTGATTCCTCTTTTGACCTTTTCAAAAGTTATTTCAAGAAAGATCCCGCTCTTATAAGATACGTGCCGGTTGTTCTGAAAGTTCTGCGCAATTACCGCAAGGGTAAGGCTCGTTTTGAGGATTTCATCAACAACTTCGGTTGTATTTTCGAAGATTATTTCCGTGCTCACGATATGGATATGGATGTACTTGTAAAGGAGTTCTGGGATAAGAACGAAAAGAAAATCAAGCCCTGGTACAAGAAAGTGCAGAAAGAAGATGACGTTATTATCACGGCAACGCCTGCCTTTATGATGGGTGAAATTTGCAATAGACTCGGCGTCAAGTATTATCTCGGCACAGAGTTTGATGTTGAAAAGGGCAAATTTTTAAGAGGCTGCTTTCGTGAAAGAAAGATTGAATTTTTCCGTGAGGCTTTTCCCGACGGTGTAATTGACGATTTTTACACCGATTCCTATAACGATAAGTTTCTTTTCCCTTATGCCAAGAGAGTTTTCATAGTAAAGGGCGAAAAGATTACAAGAATCAAATAAGATGGAAAGACTTGATAAAATCATTGCTTCTCAGGGAAAATATTCGAGAAGCAGGGTGAAAAAACTCGTAAGAGACGGTCTTGTTTGTGTTGACGGCGTTGCGGTGAAAAGTGCCGATATAAAGGTAAATCCCCAAGAAAGTGAAATTTCCGTTGAGGGAGAAGTTTTGGGTTACAAAAAGTATATCTATATTATGCTCAACAAACCTCAGGGTGTCATCTCTGCAACTGCGGATAAAAGTCAGAAAACCGTTGTGGATCTTGTACCGCCCGAAATGAAACGTGAGGGTCTTTTTCCTGCGGGACGTCTTGACGGCGACACAAGAGGCTTCGTGCTTATTACCGACGACGGTGATTTTGCTCACCGCATACTTTCGCCGAAAAATCACATTATGAAAACCTATCACGCAGAACTTCTTCACCCCTTGAGTGCAGATGACATAAGGAAATTCAAAGAGGGCATTGAACTTAAAGACGGTACTCTTTGTCTTGAGGCACAGGTGAAAATGCTCGAAGAATGTGAAAAACCCGTGGCAGAAGTTAAAATCCACGAGGGCAAGTATCATCAGGTGAAAAGAATGTTTGCGGCTCTGGGAAACAAAGTTGTTGACCTTAAAAGAGTGAAAATGGGCGGACTTTCTCTTGACGAAAGCCTTCCCGAAGGGCAGTGCAGAGAAATTACGAAAGAAGAACTTTCACTCATTACAGAGAAGGAATGATTTAACTGCAATTAAAGTTACTATACTATTATAAAGTAATTCTGACAGCGGAGGAATGGACATGAACAGTAAATTAAGGCAGTTTTTGTACGGCAGATACGGTAACGACCAACTGAATCTCGGTCTTGTGCTTTTCGGTTGCGTTCTGACTGTTATTCTGTCCTTTTTTGACATTTACGCTTTAAGGCTTATCGGTACGGTGCCTTATATTGTTGCTCTTATTAGAGCGATGTCGAAAAATATTTATAAAAGGCGACAGGAAAATGAGAAATTCCTGAAACTTACGGCTCCTTTAAGAAAAGCCGTTACGGAAAAAATCAATCAGAGCAGAGATAAGCAGCACAGATATTTCAAGTGCCCCGATTGCCGCAGAGTTCTTCGTGTGCCCAGAGGCAGAGGTAAGATAAAAATCAGTTGCCCTCACTGTTCAAAAGAATTTATAAAGAAAACATAATTCAGACCCCAAGTGCCCGTTAAGACACTTGGGTGATTTTTTTCGTCAAAACTAACAAAAGAGAGGGTGTCAATTTTATTTTTCTTTTACAGGTCTTTCTATTGCAAAATTCGTCGTCTTTTGTTAAAATAATCCTATACGGAAATCTAATAGGTTCTCTTGAGAAAAACGGACAGGCGGTGAAAGCAATGAAACTTCTTGAGGAAAGAATTTTAAAGGACGGAAAAGTGTTCCCCGGAAATATTCTTAAAGTGGATTCATTTCTTAATCATCAGATTGATGTAAAACTCCTTAACGAAATGGGTAAGGAGATTAAAACTTTATACGCAGACTGCGAGGTTAACAAAATCCTTACTATTGAGGCATCAGGTATAGGAATAGCATGTGTGACTGCGCAGTTTTTTGATTGTCCCGTTCTTTTTGCAAAGAAAACAAAAACAAAAAACATCGCAAATGCGGTATATAAAACTCAGGTGGCTTCTTTCACTCACGGCACAACTTACGATGTTATCGTGTCCAAGGATTTTCTCGGTGAAAACGATAAGGTAGTTATCGTTGACGACTTTCTTGCCGAGGGTAACGCTCTTATCGGTCTTATTGACCTTTGCCGTCAGGCAGGGGCAGAGGTTGTGGGCTGTGCCATTGCCGTTGAAAAAGGTTTCCAGAACGGCGGAAAGAAAGTGCGTGAAATGGGTGTAAGGGTCGAATCTCTTGCAATTGTTGAGGAAATGAGCGACACATCATTAACCTTTAAAAAGTAAATTACCGAGAAATCGGTAAAAATAAAAAATCCAAAACGGAGGACAAAAACATGAAAAAAATTCTTGCAGTTCTTCTTGCAGCACTCCTTCTCTTTGCTCTTGCAGCATGTGGCGGCGGCTCAGAAGACGAAACAACCACAGCAGCAGACGACACAACAGTTGCCAATGCAGTTGACTATTCAACAATCAAAGTTGGTCTTATCTGTCTTCATGACGAAAACTCAACTTATGATGCAAACTTCATTCAGGCAGCAAAAGCAGCATCTGAAGAACTCGGCTTTGAACTCGTTATCAAGGTAAACATTCCTGAAGACGATTCATGTGCTCAGGCAGCAGAAGAATTAGCTGAAGACGGTTGCGACATCATCTTTGCAGACTCATTCGGTCACGAAAGTTACATTATGACAGTTGCTGAAGAATATCCTGATGTTCAGTTCTGCCACGCAACAGGTACAAATGCAAAGACAGCAGGTATTGACAACTTCCACAACGCATTCGCTTCAATCTATGAAGGCCGTTACATTGCAGGTATCGTTGCAGGTATGAAGATCAACGAAATGATCGAAGAAGGCAAGTTCACAGCAGAAGAAGCAAAGGTCGGTTATGTTGGTGCATACCCCTATGCAGAAGTTATCTCAGGTTACACATCATTCTACCTTGGCGTTAAGAGTGTATGCCCCACAGCTACAATGACTGTTAAGTACACAAACTCATGGTTTGATATCGCTCTTGAAAAAGAGGCAGCAGACGCTCTCATCGGTGAAGGCTGCGTTCTTATCAGCCAGCACGCTGACTCAGAAGGTGCTCCCAAGGCTTGCGAAGAAAAGGGCATTCCCAACGTTGCTTACAACGTAAGCACAATCAACCTTGGCCCCACAACTGCTCTTATCTCCTCAAAGATTGACTGGACTCCCTACTTCAAACTCATCGTTGAAGCAGTTGCAGCAGGCGAAGAAATCCCTGTTGACTGGTGCGGTTCAATCGAAACAGGTTCAGTTGTTCTCACTGAACTCAACGAAGATGTTGCAGCAGAAGGCACTCAGGAAGCAATTGATGCAGCTATCAAGGGCTTCAAAGAAGGCACACTCAAAGTATTCGACACATCAACATTCACAGTTGGCGGCGAAGTTCTCGATTCATATCTTGCAGACGTTATCTCCGACGCAGCATATGAAAAGGATACAGAAGTTGTTTCCGACGGTTACTTCCACGAATCAGAAGAAAGAAGTGCTCCTTACTTCGATCTTACCATCGACGGTATCACTGCATAATTTCAACATATACGGGCGGAGTGTTCTGCTTCGCCCGTTTTTACTGTTTTTTAGTGATTAAAGATGTGTGCAGAAAATGTGCATATCTTTAATCGTTAAAATAAATTTATAACATAAAAATGAGGGAGGAAAGTAAATGGCAAACGCAGTTCCCGCAATTGAACTTCGAGGCATAACAAAAAGTTTCGGCTCGGTTATTGCCAACAAAGATGTTGACCTTACCGTCAACAAGGGTGAAATTCTTGCTATTCTCGGTGAAAACGGAAGCGGTAAAACCACTCTGATGAATATGATTTCGGGTATCTACTACCCCGACGAAGGACAGGTTTTTATCGACGGCAAAGAGGTAACTATCCGTTCACCCAGAGATGCCTTCGAATACAAAATCGGTATGATTCATCAGCACTTCAAACTTGTTGATGTTTTCACCGCCGCCGAAAACATTGTTCTGGGTATCGAAGAAAAAGGCAAGTATGACATAAAAAAAGCAACTGCCGAAATTCAGAAAACCTGCGATCAGTTCGGTTTTGTTATTGACCTTAACAAAAAGATTTACGAGATGTCTGTTTCCGAAAAGCAGACCGTTGAAATTATCAAGGTTCTTTACAGAGGTGCCGACATTCTCATTCTTGACGAGCCTACTGCGGTTCTTACTCCTCAGGAAATTACCAAACTTTTTGCCGTTCTCAAAAATATGAAAGAACACGGCAAGTCCATCGTTATCATCACCCATAAACTTACGGAAGTTCTTGAAGTTTCCGACAGAGTTTCCGTTCTCAGAAAAGGTGAATATATCGGTACGGTTGAAACAAAGGATGCAGATGCATCATCTCTGACACAGATGATGGTAGGTAAAAAAATCAGCCTTAATATCGACAGAACGGAGCCTGAAAATTCCGTTGACAGACTTCGTGTTGACGGCATCAATTGCAAAAACAGAGAGGGAATTTACATTCTTCACGACATTTCCTTTACGGCAAAATCGGGTGAAATTCTCGGCGTTGCAGGTATTTCCGGCAGCGGACAGAGAGAACTTCTTGAGGCTATTGCAGGTCTGCAGAAACTTGACAGCGGTGTTATTACATACTATGACCCCGAAACGGGCAGAACGGAGAACCTTAATAACAAAACTCCCTTGCAGATAAGAAACTTAGGCGTAAGCCTTTCCTTCGTTCCCGAAGACAGACTCGGTATGGGTCTTGTGGGTAATATGGATATTATCGACAATATGATGCTTCGTTCATACCGTATGGGCAAATCGGCTTTCCTTGAAAGAAAACAGCCTAAAGACCTTGCAGAAAGAATAATTAACGACCTGGGTGTTATCACTCCCGACGCACGTACTCCCGTAAGAAGACTTTCGGGCGGTAACGTTCAGAAAGTTCTTGTCGGTCGTGAAATCGCATCTTCACCCACTGTTCTTATGGTTGCTTACCCCGTAAGAGGTCTTGACATCAACTCGTCTTATACGATTTATAATCTTCTCAACGAGCAGAAAGAAAAAGGCGCTTCCGTTATTTTCGTCGGTGAAGACCTTGACGTGCTCATTGAACTGTGCGACAGAATTATGGTAATTTCAGGCGGCGGCATCTCCGGTACCGTTGACGCACGAAACACAACAAAAGAGGAACTCGGTATTCTTATGACAACCTCGGGAGGTGAAAAGAATGGCTGATATGACTAAAAAGCACGAACCCCTTATAAGAATTTCCAAAAGCGACGGTATGGCTCCTGCTAAAGCCTGGGGCATAAGAATTGCCGCAATTGCACTCTCCGTTCTTCTCTGTGCAGGTATCGTCGTACTTTTAACAGACATCAACCCCATCGAATTTTTCAAAGAAATGATTGACGGTTCCTTCGGCAGTCAGAGAAAATTCTTTAAAATGCTTCAGGAAGTTGCAATTCTCCTTTGCATCTCCCTTGCCGTTACTCCTGCTTTCAAGATGAAATTCTGGAACACGGGTGCCGAAGGTCAGGTGCTCGTCGGCGCACTTGCAACGGCGGCTTGTATGAAATATTTCTGCGACACAATGACGGGTTTTATGCTTTATGTTGTGATGTTTGTCTGCAGTGTCGTTGCAGGTATGATATGGGGCATTATCCCTGCTTTCTTCAAGGCGCATTTCAAGACGAACGAAACTCTTTTCACCCTTATGATGAACTATATCGCAATTCAGCTTGTTGCCTTTATGATTGCCGTCTGGGTGCCCTCGGGTTCACAGGTTGTCGGCGTTATCAACAGAGAAACCAAAATCGGCTGGCTTCCCGACCTTTTCGGTCAGAAGTACCTTATCAACGTAGTTATAGTTCTTTTCATTACCGTAATCGTTTATATCTATCTTAAATATTCAAAGCACGGATACGAAATCTCCGTTGTCGGCGAAAGTGAAAACACTGCAAGATATATCGGTATCGACGTTAAGAAGGTTATTCTTCGTACTATGGCGGTATCGGGTGCTATCTGCGGCATTGCAGGTTTCCTTCTCGTTGCAGGTACCGACCATTCAATTTCAACGGAAACTGCAGGCGGTGACGGCTTTACGGCAATTATGGTATCCTGGCTTGCAAAGTTCAATCCTTTCGTTATGATGTTCACTTCCTTCATCATTTCATTCCTTGAAATCGGTGCAAGTGAAATCGCAACTTCTTTCAACCTTAACGAAAGCGTTGCTGAAATTCTCACAGGTATTATTATCTTCTTTATCATCGGCAGTGAATTCTTTATCAACTACAAGGTGTCTTTCCGCACAAAGCACAAAGAAGTCAAAGCCACAGTAAAATCCGAAGAAAGTAAGGAGGGTGCCAAATGATTTACACAATTGCTCACTTTTTTCATCAGGCGGTAGTTCAGGGCGTACCTCTGCTTTTCGGCTCAACGGGTGAAATTATCACTGAAAAATCCGGTAACCTTAACCTCGGTATTCCCGGTATTATGTATATCGGCGGTATTTCGGGCATCATCGGCGCTTTCTTCTATGAGATGTACGGCAACACGGATAACGCACTTCTCTGCGTTCTGATACCTCTCATCTGCTCGGTTATCGGCTCGGCTGTTATGGGATATATTTACTGCCTTCTCACCATCACCCTCAAGTCAAACCAGAATGTTACGGGTCTTGCACTTACAACTTTCGGTGTTGGTATGGGTAACTTCTTCGGCGGCTCACTTCCCAAACTTTTGGGTCAGTCAAGCGGTACAATCTCCCTTATCACAACAGGTAACTACTTCAAGACTACGCTTCCTTTTGCTTCGGAATTGGGCGCTTTCGGTGAAGCCTTCCTCAATTACGGTTTTCTTGCTTACCTTGCAATTGTTATTGCTCTTATTGCATCTTTCGTGCTGAGCAAAACAAGAGTAGGTCTTAACCTCAGAGCAGTGGGTGAATCTCCTGCTACGGCTGATGCGGCAGGTATCTCCGTAACAAACTATAAATACGCTGCCACAATCATCGGCAGTGCAATTGCAGGTCTCGGCGGTCTTTACTTCGTTATGGACTACACGGGCGGTGCATGGACAAACGGCGGTTTCGGTGACAGAGGTTGGCTTGCCATCGCTCTTGTTATTTTCGCAATCTGGAAACCCAAGACAAGCATCATCGGTTCAATTCTCTTTGGTGCTCTTTACATTCTTCCCGTTCAGTTCAGCGGTCTTTCTGCTGCCGCAACGGAACTTATCAAGATGCTTCCCTATGCAGTTACGATTATCGTGCTCGTTCTTATAAGTGTCCGTAAGAAACGTGAAAATCAGCCTCCTCAGTCATTGGGTCTTCCCTATTTCAGAGAAGAAAGATAATTTTGTTCATTTTGCATAGCAAAAATCGAAAGTTTTGTTTAAAAAATACAAAGCATTGAAAATCCTGTAAAATTATCTTCTTAAAATAGCAAAAAGCACTTGACTTTTTGTGAAAAATATTGTAATTTTATATAGTAAATGACTGCGTGTTGTTATAGACCAAGACGGGCCATTGAAATTAAATGCGTTGAGTAATAACGCAATTATTGAAAGGGGTTAATAACCATGAAAAAAGAAATTAAGGTTGTTGCTGTTGTTCTTGTAGCCCTTGTTGTTTTCTTAGCAGGCTTCGGACTTGGCTCAACAAAAGGCATTAACATTAACGTAAAGTATGAAGGCTCCGCTGCAACTCAGGTAGCCGGCACAGTAGCACCCGACACAACAGTTCCCACAACAGTTACAACAACTGTTCCCACAACAGTTACCACAACAACATCCGTTATTGAAGGCGCTGTTTCAGACGTAGGCGACGCAGTTTCAGGTGCTATCGACAATGTGGTTTCCAACGCAGCAGATGCAGTTACAGACGCTATCAACGCTGCTCAGACTCCCTCAACACCTGCTGAAATCGCTGCTGCTTACAACAAAGCAATCAACGAATACAGAACTTACACAGGCACAGTTACAACAAAGAAAGTTGAAACAATCGACATCAAGGTTACAGAACTTCCCGCAATGGTTGCTTCAGTAGTTAATAAGGTTGTTGAAGGCTTCACAGGTACAACTGAAAATGAATGGACATTCACAAACGGCGTAGATCCCGACGGCAGAGTTCCTGCTGATAAGATTATCCCCGGCGACAGAGAAGCTGCAGTTGATCCCGCAGGTCTTGTTTCTGCAACTGCAACTCCCAACACAGACGGCGGTTACACAATGACAATCAAGTTCGTTGGTGAAAAATCAACTTTCGACGGCACGAAAAATACTTCAGAGCCTACATATCACATGGGTGCAATGGATCCTCTTAACCTTGGTTCTCTTGATCTTGGCCCTATCTCAATTACAGAAGCGGACCTTTCTTATCCCGGTGCTGAAACAACAGCTACAGTTGATGCTCAGGGCAGACTTGTATCTCTTCACAACTACCTTCCCCTTGAAGGTTATGGTACAGGTGGTGTTCTCGGTATGACCCTTACAATTAACATGGGCGGTTCAATGGATTCAACCTGGACAATGACATACGCTGACTAATTTTAGCAAAAAAATATGAGGACTGTCTTAAAGGCAGTCCTTGTTTTTTCAGGAGATGATATAATGAAAAAATTCGGCGGTTTATTTGCAGCAACGGCTGCGGTCAGTGCTCTTGGCACCTACGTTCTTTTTGATACTCTTGGCAGGATTCTCGTTGACCGAAACTTCACAACTCCCGAGTGGCTTGCAAATGCCGTTTCCAAAAGCGACGGCTCCCTTATGGAAGAAAAGAGTGAGGAATGTAAGAAGTGGCTTGAAGATTACGGCTACGAGCGTTTCACAATGGAATCCGATGACGGACTGAAACTCCGTGGTTATCTTGTAAAGCCCAAAAAGGAAAGCAAGGTTTATGTTTTCGGTGCTCACGGCTATCGCAGTGACGGTAAAGGCGAGTGGGCTTTTTATGCGAAACATTATGTTGAGGAATTAGGTTTCAATATGTTCTTCGTTGACCACCGTGCCGCAGGTGAAAGCGAGGGCAGATATATCGGATTTGACTATTTCGAGCACAAAGACTGCCTTAAATGGCTGAACTTTTTAAATGACACTTTCGGCAAGGATATACAGATTATTCTTCACGGCATTTCCATGGGCAGTGCCACGGTTATGATGATGACGGGAAGTGACGAACTCCCCGAAAACGTAAAGTTCACCGTCAGCGACTGCGGTTACACCTCTGCTTATGATGAGTTTTCATATAAACTTGAAGAAATGGGCGTGCGCAGAAAGAACATTCTTAAAATTGCCAACTTTTTCAACAAAAGAAAAGCAGGCTACGACTTTGAAAAGGACACAAACGCCCTCGAAGCCGTTAAAAACGCAAAGATACCCATGCTCTTTGTTCACGGCGGGGTGGATAAATTCGTGCCGACTTTTATGGTCTACGAAGTTTATGAAAACTGCAGCAGCGAATATAAGGATATTCTCATTGTTGAAGGTGCGGAACACGCTCAGAGTTATCTTTTCGGCAAAGAGGATTACGAAAAGAAAATTGATGAGTTCGTTGAAAAATTCATCGAAAAATAATTTCATTTAATTGAATAGCCAAGAAAAAAAGCCCAAGTGTGTTGAAACACTTGGGCTTAACCGAGTTTTTATGGGGAATTACGCTTCTTCGTTTGCTGTGTCTTCAGTGTTATCTGTTTTCTTGAAGAACGCAATAAGTTTCATAATAAAATCAACAATGAGTTGAACATAGTCCATGAAGTTTGTTGACATCTATCGTTCCTCCTTTACGAATAAATTTATTAACATAGTAATTATATACCAATAATTACTGTTTGTCAATAAATTATTAAAAAATAGTTTACAAACTTTTGTCTGTAAAATAACGCCGCTTATTTTTTGACCTTATGGTTATAATTATACTTATTAAACTTAAGTCGGATTAAAATTTTAAAATAAATTATTGCAATTTGGAAGGGGATTGTTATTTGTTTTTAGTTTGATTTGGCTCGGGCGGTTGCAAGGTGCAACCGCCGGTGGAGTGCTCTTGTTTCTGCCGTGGGGGATGATTTTTTGCTTTCCCTAAAGGGAAGGCAGAGAACCTCTCCGACGGCTTCGCTGCCACCTTTTTCTCCGAAAACGGGCACACCCTCGTCACTTCGTGACACTCCC
>CAYNIN010000029.1:0-16888 GCA_964397395.1 uncultured Faecalibacterium sp. | reverse complement strand
GTTTTATCACGCAGAGATGAATATGAAAAAAACAAAAGGGGACATCGCTTTATGAAAACTAAAAAAACTCTTTTCATCTGCCTTGCTTTCATTCTTTTTCTTTCCGTTGGCATATACAATGTTACAAAAATCAAAACGAAAAATGAAGTTGATTGGTCACAAATAAAAGTGAGTTTTATTCAAACAAGCTCTCCCATTTTTGATTTAAACGATAAAGCACAGTATGTGGGGTTTTCTGATTATGTTTTTGTCGGAAAAGTTGTAAAGGTTACTTACGGCGGAAAATATTCCGGCAATAAATATTATCCCAGCGGAAGCGTTTTTACCGATGATGCTTTGACACCCTATACCGAGTATGAAGTTTCCGTTTTACAAAATATCAAAGGTCAATTAAAGACCGACTCAACTGTTTTGGTAAAAAAACACGCAGGAATAAACACAAAAACAAACGTATTAAGCATTCTCCCCGGTGATGTTATGCCCATTGAAAATGAAGAATATATCTTTCTTACAAGAGCAACGAAAAACGGAGATCTTGTTATTCTTGATCCCTATGGCAACATTCCCTTAAGCGACAGCGGAAACAATGTTTTTCTTACCGATAATGTAACAGTATCGGTAAATTATACGGATGTTACTACAACTGCAGTAAATGTTACTGATGAAAACATCTCAACGACAGTTGCTGTTCAGGATAATACAACCGAAACGACTGCGTTATCCGACAGTACTGTAAAAGAAGACATCATTGACAGTTACATCGCCGCCTATACACAGCAAGTTGATCCGACAAACAGAAGCGAAACATATATTTCAATTTATGATATTGCTGCATAAAAACACACGAGGGCGGTATGCGTGAAAACCTTACCGCCCCCTATCTTTATAAAAAGCTCTGTTTCAAATAATATTCAGTATACATATTGCAACCGCACTCCCCTTTTGCTATAATATAATTGAAACAAACCGCAGAAAGAAGTGAGTCCGATGCAGAATGAAATTAGCTTCCCCGATAAATCAAACACAAAAGGAGAATGCTCTATGAGAAAGACAAAGAAGTTTGTCAAAATAGTTATGTCAGTTTTGTGCTGTGCGGTAGTGCTGTTTGGTCTCGCTTATGTTGGGCTCGGACTTTTCGGCAGTGTTGAACTTTCAAGCGGTGCTTGTGGCGGTGGCTACAAGACTTATCTTGTATCTGCAAATGAAGATGCTATTTCCAAAGCCTACGGCGCCGACATCAGCGAACTTCAATTGTCGGAAATAAAGTACAATATCAGTTATGAAGGAAGAACAGTAAATACAAAATTTACTGATGTTAACGACGAAACCGTTTATCTTACCGGAAAAATGAAATGGTTTTGGAACGATTCATCTTTTGAATGGAGTGCAGTGCAAAGTAATATAAAATAAGGAGAAAAAAACTATGTTAGGTTCAACAACCACGGGCAAATCAGGTCTGTTAGATGTAATCGGCAAAATTGTTGCCTTTATAACTATAATTGCAACACTTTTTCTTCCTGCACAGATAGACAATGCCGCAATCACCATTGACACGGAAAACATCACGGCACAAACACAGGAAATCCGTTTCACCTTAACCAACACCACAAACAAATGCATCGCAAACGCTTGTCGGGTTATCAAGGTTGAAAAAGACGTTGACGGCCAATGGATTGAGCAGGAGTTTGGATATTTTAGCAATGAAATAGCGTTCACGCTTTACCCAAATCAAGCAGATTCATCAACATGGTTTAAGGTTGCAAATCTTACCGAAGGTGAATATCGCTTTACCGTTGAATATAATGCAATCACTTCTTTAACAAAATCTACAGCAGGTTATTCGGTGGGTTATTTCACCGTTAACTAATGATTAAGATAAAAATTAAAATATTCTTACATTTGATTTGTTACACTTGAATTGAATGATTTTGTTTGTTATATTTTAATTAACAAAACAAAAGTAAAGGATGTTTTAAATGTCTTATATTTTTTCATTTTTAGGTAAATATCTGATTTACGGTTTTTGTTCACTGATTATCTACATACCTATCAGGTTAATTTATATTAAATTGGCAAAAAAAGAAACCTATATACTGAAAGAATTTTCACTTGCATTATTCTTTTTCTGCTTTGTCGGTATGATTTCCCAAACGCTGTTTCCTCTGATACGATTGGATTTAGGAAATATGATACTAGAGGCTTTTTTCAACTCGGGAAACTCTGTCGTAATTTCCGAATCGGGTATAATATACAGAAACGAAAATGTTATAGTAAGGAATTTAAATATCATTCCCTTTAAAACGATTTTTCAGTATATTTTCGGAAACAGTGAAATTTATCAGGGGAAGGACTGGGTGCTTAACCGTATAGTCAATATGCTCGGTAATTTAGTTCTGTTCTTTCCTATAGGCTTCTTGCTTCCTTTAATAAGTGAGCGTTTTAAAAAGATTAAGCCGGCATTAGTGATGGGAATATGCATCATTCTTATGATTGAGATAGTTCAGTACTTTATAGGTCGTTCAGCTGATGTTGATGATTTGATCTTGAATACAGTCGGTATCCTCTGCGGATATGCAATAACTCAAATACCGTTTATTAAAACGAACTTGTCGAAGTTGCAAAATCATCATAAGTGAAAAGATTAAAAGAAGATTGAGAACAAACTCTCCGTCTTCTTATTTTTTTATTTTCAACGCAACACTTTGCCTCTTTTTTCTATCTAATATAATGACAGATATAAAAAACGAGGAGGAAATAATTATGAAAAAAATACTTACTGTTATTGTCGCCTTTTGTGCCGCCTTATGTGTCTTAGCGTTATCGGGCTTTATTCTGACGGAACAAAAAAAGACAGACGAAAACGATTTTGTTTGCATACTGACCTACCCCGAAACTTTTGATTCTATTGAAGATTTTATTGCTTCATCACCTTCCGAACTGACGGGCGAAAACAAGGTCAGTACCGAAACGGTCAAAAAATTATTGCAAATTACCGTTGACGGATATACTCTACAAAATGTTCGATACCGTGAGTCCGTGTATGTTGCAGCAACTTATGTTCTGAACGGTTATGAAGAAATTGATAGTTTTGAATCATATGAGAACGAACGAAATTCTACCGCAATATATGAGGTGTCATTCTTCGAAGACCCCGAAGAATCCTTAAGACTTAATTATATTGAAAAAGAAGAGTATGAACCTGTTGAGCACAACGGAAAAACATACTATTACAGTGCCGAATATACATCAAACGGTGATTTAATGGGTCACGCTTTCGGATTCATTGCAGACGGCGAGTTAATGTATGTTCATCTTCCCGGCTCATACACGTTAGACGAAGCACTTGAATTGTTATATTGATATAAAAAACACAGAGGAACTGTCCCTCTGTGTTTTCTTTTACTCGGCGGCGAAACAGCACACCGCCTGCTCTCTCCTTCCCCGCGTATGAAAAAAGAGCACGGAAAATCCGTACTCTTAATTTTTTAGTTATCAGGGAAGGTCTTCTTCATTGGCAAGGTTGTGCCATACGTTCTGAACGTCGTCGTTGTCTTCAAGCATTTCAAGAAGTCTGCCCATCATCTTAAGGTCTTCTTCATCGGTGAGGGCAGTTTCTGTGTTTGCCACATACTCAACCTGAGCCGAAACAAAGGTGTAGCCCTTTGCATCAAGGTCATCACGAACTCCGCCTAAATCGTTGGGCTCGGTACGGATAACGAAAACATCTTCTTCTGCGATAAAGTCAACGGCACCTGCTTCAAGTGCATCTTCCATAAGTTTGTCTTCGTCAACATCTTCTGCTTCAATAACGATTACGCCGTAACGGGTGAACATAAAGGAAACACAGCCCTGCTGACCCATATTGCCCTTATTCTTATCGAAGTAGTGGCGCATTTCGCCTGCGGTACGGTTGCGGTTATCCGTGAGAGTTTCAACGATAACTGCAATACCCGAAGGGCCGTAACCTTCATACATAATGGCTTCGTAGTTGGCACCGCCTGCTTCACCTGAGGCTTTCTTGATTATTCTTTCAATATTATCGTTGGGCACGTTGTTTGCCTTTGCCTTTGCGATAACATCCTTTAACTTTGTGTTTACCGAGGGGTCGGGACCGCCGTCACGGACAGCAATTGAAATTTCTCTGCCGATTTTGGTGAAGATTTTTGCTCTTGCGCCGTCGGTCTTTTCTTTTTTTCTTTTAATGGTACTCCATTTTGAATGGCCTGACATATTATAATCCTCCGTTAGTTAAATCTTATTACAACTTATATAATCTATCATTTTTTATACCTTTTGTCAAGGGGTGAGGAGTGGCGACAGGCACAATGTTTTCATACGCGGGGAAGGTGAGTTGCGGCGGTTGGGTGAGGTGCCGCCGAGGTAGATCGGTACTCGACATAACGTGAACTCATCCGTCACAATTGCCTCAAAGGTAACACAGGGGCAAAAGTTGTGGGTCTGCGATGCTTTTTTATATATTATTATAGAAAGACAGCACCCGGTTAGGAGTGCTGTGGGGAAGATTGTTTTTTAAGATGGAGAATCACTATCTTTCTTTGAACTATTCCAACCTTGTCTTTTTAAAATTGAAATATACTTTGAAGGTAAAATTCCAAGGATTTTTTCATCAATATTACGTCTGACCCTAATTTTTATTATTTTATCGGATATAGGAACTTTATTTATATGCGTCAACTGAAAATCCGTAAGTCTAATTTGAGATATTACAATAAAATTAACCTTGTGCCCAATGTGACCGTAAGATGCATAATAAATATAACCGAACTGACAATATTCACGTTCAACAGTTTTTTTTGAAAGGCGTTTTAATTCTAATTTTATCCTCTTTCAACTCTATTAACACTAACCATTTATTTAGACATATTAAACTTATTAAAACAACTATCATTCCCATAAACAGAAAGAAACAAATAAATTGAAATTTCTCATCTTCATTTACGGTTAAAATCTTATCTTTAAAAAACATATATGAGAAACCCAAACAAATGAATACATTGATTATGCAACAAAGCAATCCTTCAAAAAGCAGACCGGGATCAGCAATTATTTTTATATTTCTTTTACTATTCATAAGAATATGCCACCCCTTCAAAACTTCCATATTTCGATTTAATTGTATCATTTTCATATTTTATTGTCAATATTGCAGACAACCCCACAGAACCGTACTTTCACCCCCAATAAATAAAAAATTTTTTCAGACAGTTTAACCGAGAAGAATGTGACAATAATAGAAAATATAAAAGCAAAACTATTCACATAAGGAGTAATAACAATGAAGAAAATACTTTCGGTTTTTCTTGCTCTTTTTCTCACCTTTTCTCTCTGCGCCTGCGGCGGTAAAGGTGAAAGCGGCACAACAAACAACCAGGACGGTACAACCTCTGTTGCCTCATCGGACACAGAAATTTACTTTCTAAACTTCAAACCTGAATCCGCATCGGTTTTTGAAGAAATTGCAGTGCAGTATCAAAAAGAAACCGGCGTAAAGGTTAAAGTAGTTACCGCCGCAAGTGACACCTACGAGCAGACACTTACCTCGGAAATCACAAAAAGCAATCCTCCCACAATATTCATAATCAACGGCCCCGTAGGCTATCAGAACTGGAAGAAGTACTGCGCTGACCTTTCAGACAGCAGACTTTACAATCTGCTGATTGACACGGAACTTGCCATTGCCGATGGCGAAGGCGTATACGGCTTACCCCTTGCAATTGAGGGTTACGGTATCATATATAACGAAGATATTACCGATAAATACTTTGCTCTTACCGACAAAGGTACTTCCTACACTTCAATGGATGAGATACGTTCTTTCAATGCTTTGCGTGAACTTGCGGAGGATATGCAGGCACACAAAGAGGAACTCGGTATTGACGGGGTCTTTGCTTCAACTTCATTTTCAAGCGGCAACCAGTGGCGGTGGAACACCCACCTTCTCAATATCCCCTATCACCTTGAAATGAGCGAAAATGAAAACTACACAAATTCTACCCTTGCAGGTCTTGACAGTAAGGAGTTCACTTTTAAATACAGCGGATACTTCAAAAATATTTTTGACCTTTATCTTGACAATTCCGTCACTCAAAGAGGGCTTATAGGTTCAAAGAGCGTCAGTGATGCTATGGCGGAATTTGCTTTGGGGAAAGCGGCAATGGTACAAAACGGCAACTGGGCATACAGCGAAATCGAAGAACTCAACGGCAATACCGTTGATGAGGACGATGTGAAAATGCTCCCCATTTATATGGGTGCCGAAGGCGAAGAAAATCAGGGTCTTTGTGTCGGTACGGAAACCTACCTTGCAATCAACTCTGCCGTTTCAGAAGAAAAGCAGAAGGCTTCGGAAGATTTTCTTGTCTGGCTTTTCACTTCCGACACGGGTATTGACTATGTAACCGACGACCTTGGCTTTATTGCACCGTACACCACTTTCGAGGATAATAATGAAATAGACGACCCCCTATCAAAAGAAGTGCTTTCTTGGATGAGCAAGAAAAACATCGAAACTATCCCCTGGGCGTTTACGGCTTTCCCCTCTCTTGAATTTAAAGAAGAGGTAAGTTCCGCTCTTCTTGAATATGCACAGGGAACGGGTCAATGGGAAGATACTGCCAAAAAAATCAGTCAGGCTTATTCAAAAGCGAAAACCGCTTCATAAGAAAAGAGGTATCATCGGGTGGAAAAAAATTTAAAGAAACATTTTTCCTTTTTTGCCTTGCCCACCTGTACCGCTTTTACCGTCTGCTTTCTCTTTCCCTTTCTGTCAGGTATCTACCTTTCTTTTACTCAGTTTACTACGGTTACAGACTCCGAGTGGGTGGGTATTGAAAATTACAAAAAAATTTTCACCGACTCCTCTTTCCTTTATTCTCTGGGGCTGACGGTACTCTTTACACTTATTTCCATTGTAAGCGTAAATCTGATAGCATTTACCCTTGCAATGATACTGACAAGAAATATAAAAGGTAAAAGTTTTTTCCGTACCGCCTTTTTTATGCCTAATCTTATAGGCGGTATTGTTCTCGGTTATATCTGGCAACTGATTATCAACGGTTTTCTCGAAAGGTACGGAGTGAGCCTTACCTATGATGCAAAGTACGGTTTTTTAGGGCTGATACTGATGTTTAATTGGCAAATGATCGGGTATATGATGGTAATTTATATTGCAGGGATACAGAACGTACCCTCGGACCTTATCGATGCGGCAAGGGTTGACGGTGCAGACTTTTTCGGCGAACTTCGTCACGTGATTATTCCCAACATTATGCCGTCAATTACCATCTGTCTGTTTCTAACCATAACAAATTCCTTTCAACTTTTTGACGGAAACCTCGCCCTTACAGACGGTGCTCCTTCGGGGAAGACGGCTCTGCTTGCTATGGATATTTACAAAACCTTTTACGGCAAAGCAGGTTATCAGGGCGTGGGTCAGGCAAAAGCGGTCATATTCTTTTTACTGCTTGGTGCAGTTTCACTTCTGCAGATAAAATTCACAAGAAAGAAGGAGATTGAAGCATGATAAAGAGAAAAAGAAAAGTCACCGATACTGTTCTGTTTTCTTTTATGCTTGTCGGTGCCGCCGCTTTTCTTGCACCGATTTTCATTGTACTGCTCAACTCCTTCAAGGGAAAACTTTATATTACCAGCGACCCTTTTGCCCTGCCCGACGGCGAAAGTTTTGAAGGACTTGCAAACTATACGTCGGGGCTTGAAAAAACAGGCTTTTTTTCCTCCTTCTTTCTTTCGCTTTTCGTAACGGTATTTTCCGTTCTGGCAATTGTGCTTTTCACTTCGATGACGGCATGGTACATTACAAGAGTGAAAAATCTTTTCACAAAGTTTCTCTACTATGCCTTCGTTTTTTCAATGGTAGTCCCTTTTCAGATGGTTATGTTCACCCTGACGAAAACTGCCGACACCTTATCTTTGGATAATCCCGTCGGACTCATTTTCATCTATCTGGGCTTTTCATCGGGTCTTTCAATTTTTATGTTCTGCGGATTCATAAAAAGCATACCGAAAGAAATTGAAGAAGCGGCAATGATTGACGGTTGCGGCCCCATACGCACTTTTTTTCTTGTAGTTTTTCCCCTGCTTAAACCTACCGCCGTTACCGTTGCAATTATAAATGCCATGTGGATATGGAACGATTACCTTCTCCCCTATCTTGTTATGGGAAGTGAATATAAAACGGTGCCCGTAGCAATTCAGTATCTTCGTGGCGGTTACGGCTCAATTGATATGGGTGCTCTTATGGCGATGCTTGTTCTTGCAATTATACCCATTGTCATTTTCTATCTTTTCTGCCAGAAGCACATCATAAAGGGCATTGTGGCAGGGGCAGTGAAAGGGTAATAAAATGCAAAATAAATTCAGTTTGATATATGGGATTTTTTGAAAATATTATTCTGCTTTTAAAACGGAGTTTTACAATATGGCACAACTTAATCTGAAAAATATAAGCAAAGTTTTTGAAGACGGGTTCAGGGCAGTTGACGGTTTTTCCCTTGAAATAAAAGACGGTGAGTTCATTGTACTCGTAGGGCCGTCGGGTTGCGGAAAATCAACTACCCTTCGTATGATTGCAGGTCTTGAAGAAGTTTCTTCAGGTGAAATATATATCGGTGAAAGGCTCGTCAACTCACTTTTACCGAAAGACAGAGATATTGCAATGGTCTTTCAGTCCTACGCTCTTTATCCCGACAAAACCGTTTATAAAAACATAGCCTTCGCTCTTGAAAGAAAGGGTCTGCCCAAAAATGAGATTGACGAAAAAGTGAAAAAAGCGGCAGAAATTCTCGGCATTGAAAAACTCCTCGACAGAAAGCCCAAGGCGCTTTCCGGCGGACAAAGACAGCGTGTTGCCTTAGGCAGAGCCATTGTTCGTGAGCCGAGCGTTTTCCTTTTCGACGAACCCCTTTCAAACCTCGATGCAAAACTGCGCTCACAAATGCGAAAAGAAATTGCTCTGCTTCATAAAAGAATGGGTACTACTTTTATTTATGTTACTCACGACCAGACAGAAGCAATGACTATGGGTGACAGAGTTGTTGTTATGAAAGACGGTATTATTCGCCAGGCGGACACACCGAGAAACCTTTATGAAAAACCCTGCGACTTGTTTGTTGCATCTTTTATCGGCTCACCGGAAATGAATTTTATCGAAGGCGCCGTTATGCAGGACGAAAAAGGCAGTTTTATAAAACCTTTTGATGATATTATAAGACTCTCTGCTCCCACAGAAATCGGCAAGACCGTTATAATCGGTATTCGCCCGGAGGATATTATCCTTATGAACGACTCTGATTTTGCCTTAAAAGGTACTGTGGAAGTTACGGAAAACACGGGCAGCGAAGTTACTCTTTATCTTCGTTACGGAACCTTTCCTTTAACGGTGAAAACTTCTCCCGACGTTTCCTACAAGGCGGGAGATACGGTTAGTTTCATTTTTAAAGAAAACAAAGTGCATATTTTTGATAAGGAAACTGAAAAAAAGATAGTAAGTAATGTATAAAGTTTATAAATATGCATAAATTTTGCATAAAACTGTTGACATTGTGCTTTTTGAGTGATAGAATATCGGCATATTAAAAACAACCTATGTTACAAACGGAGGAAAAAACAATGAAAAAGTTTTTAGCAATCGCACTTGCAGCCATTATGCTCTTTGCTCTTGCAGCATGCGGCGGCAATGACACAAACACAGATGAAGCAACGGAACTTGTTAAACTTATCGACATTCAGCTTTCAAGTGAAGAATATGCTTTCGGTGTTGACAAAAATCAGCCCGAGCTTCTTGATGACGTAAATGCATTCATTGATAAGATTCTTGAGGACGGCACATTTGAAACTATCTGTAACAAGTATCTCGGCAAAGGCACACCGGAGGGCGTTGAATCTGCTGTTCCCGATGCTTCAAAGGATCAGCTTGTAGTTGCAACAAATGCTGAATTTGCTCCCTTTGAATATAAGGAAGGCGACCTTTACTACGGTATTGATATGGAAGTTGCCGCTCTTCTTGCAAAGGAGCTCGGTAAAGAGCTTGTAATCGACAATATGGACTTTGATTCCGTCTGCCTTGCAGTAGGTCAGCAGAAATGCGACATCGCTATCGCAGGTCTTTCAGTTAACCCTGAAAGAGAAGAATCCGTAACCTTCACAACTCCTTACTACAAATCAGCACAGAAGATCATCGTTAAGGCTGATGATACAAGATTTGACGCTTGCACAACAGCTGAAGAAGTTGAAGCAGTTCTTGCTTCTCTCCCCGAAGGCACAAAAATCGGTGCACAGACCGGTACAACAGGTCAGTCCTATATCGAAGGTAACGATGCATTCGGTTTTGCAGGTATCGCAAATGCTGAGGCTGTAACCTATGACAGTGCTGCTCTTGCAACTCAGGATCTTGTTAACGGCAACCTTGATTTCGTTATCGTTGACGCTGATCCCGCAGTTTCAATCGTTGAAACAATCAACGGCTAAAAAAAGTTAATAATTATTCGCAATACCTCACTTTTTAAGTGGGGCATTGCTTTGTGTTAAGATGTATCAGAGGTAAAATTATGCTTGATTTTGATATAAAAATTGCTAAATTCTTAGAACAGTTTATAGATAAGGGCGCTTATGAAAGTGTTTTTGAAGGCTTGCAGAACACAATGATTATAGCAATAAGCGGTCTTTTCATCGGTATTCTTATCGGTACGCTTATTGCCATTGTCAGAGTGCTTCCCAAATATAAACTTGTTCCGAAAATTCTTGACGGTTTCTGCTCTTTTTATGTGGGTCTTTTCAGAGGAACTCCCATTGTAGTGCAGCTACTTGTTTTCTATTATGTTGTTCTGCCTCTTCTCGGCTTTAACCGTGTGGATTCCGTAAGTGTTGCCATAATTGTTTTCGGTATGAACTCAGGTGCATACATTTCTGAAATTATGCGAAGCGGTATTCTTTCTGTTGACCCCGGTCAAATGGAAGGCGGACGAAGCGTAGGTATGGGGTACGGTGCAACAATGATGAAAATCGTTATCCCCCAGGCAGTAAAGAACATTTTGCCTACCCTTGGCAACGAGTTTATTGCCCTTGTAAAAGAAACCTCTGTTGTTTCCTTCGTTGGTGCAACAGATCTTTATAAGGCTTTCAGAAGCATAGGCAGCCGTACTTATGAATATATGGTGCCTTATCTTGTAATGGCGGTTATTTACATAGCAATTGTTATGGCGATTACCCTGCTCATCAAACTTATGGAAAGGAGTCTGAGGAAAAGTGACAGATAACAAAGAAGATCTTATTGTTGTCAAAGATTTATGTAAATCTTTCGGTGATAATCACGTTTTAAAAAATATTACCACAACCATCAAAAAGGGCGAAAAGGTTGTTGTTATCGGGCCCTCGGGTTCAGGTAAAAGTACCTTCCTTCGCTGCCTTAACTGTATGGAAGACCCCACATCAGGCTCAATCATCTTCGGCGGTGAAAACCTTACAGATATGAAAGTTGACATCAACATTCACCGTCAGAAAATGGGAATGGTGTTCCAGCACTTCAATCTCTTTGCAAACAAAACCGTTATCCAAAATATTATGATGGCTCCCGTTTATGTTGCAAAGAAAAAAATCAAATCACAGCAGAAAGAAAATCTCCTCATTAAACTCCACCTTAAAAAAGGTGAAATTCAGCCTGTTTCTTCCGTTAAAGAAGTAAAGAGTGCCGCAAAGGAAAAAGCAATTGAACTTCTTAAAAGAATCGGTCTTGAAGAAAAGGCAGACGCTTACCCTTCTTCCCTTTCAGGCGGACAGAAACAGAGAGTTGCCATTGTACGCTCTCTTGCCATGGAGCCCGATGTGATTCTTTTCGACGAGCCCACTTCGGCTCTTGATCCTGAAATGGTTGGCGAAGTTCTCGAACTTATGAAAGACCTTGCAAATCAAGGTATGACAATGGTCGTTGTAACTCACGAAATGGGCTTTGCAAGAGAAGTAGGAACAAGAATTATGTTTATGGATGACGGCAACTTCGTTGAAGAAGCCACACCCGAAGAATTTTTTGCTTCACCTAAAAGTCCCAGAGCAGCCGAATTTCTTTCAAAGGTGCTTTAACAGAAGATATATCAAAAGGCGACGCTTCTCAAATGAAGCGCCGCCTTAAATTTTATATAAATTGATTATTTTTTGCGGTATTTCAAATGACAGATTTTATCTCCGCCGGCAATTGTTTCGGGAAGATCAAGCACTGCCCCGTAACTGTCACCGATGCCTCTGTCACCGCACATTGCAATATCGCAGAGCGTTGCAATTTCTTCATCGCTGCAACCGCATTTCTGCCAGGCTTTAACAAGGGGACAGTAATGAAATTTAATTTCAAGTTCATCGTCAGTGCTCTTGACAATATCCATTTCAAAAACCCACTGCGCAGGTATTGTGAAAAGTGTTTTTTTCAAGCCCTTAAGAGAATCTGTTTTTCCTTTTTCAATCAGCCCTTTTCCTTGCATAAGTCCGCAACGCTTAACGGCAGCAGAGCCGAAATCCTTCGGGTCAAGTCCCCTCTTTTTTGCTTCATCGCAGAGAAGATAAAGCCAGGTTGCTCTGTGTTCAAGTTGTTCTCGGACTGCAACGATAATGGGATTTTTAATTTTTGCTTCGTTTTTTACTTTACTCATTTTTATACCCCTTTACTTTTCCAGTGCGTTTTTAAAATAAACTGTTTCCCCTGTTCTGTTAAAAATGACTCCGCTCACGCCTTTTCCCAAACCGCAGAAGGTTGTCTTCGCTTTCACGGGATAGATAACGCAATTCAGTATCAGATTTTCTTCGGCTTTGCGAAGACGCTCTGCCTTTGCCTTTTCATTTGAAACTTTGCCTGCATCAAGAACAAGTCCGTCATAGACACTGCTGCTGTATGCGGTAAAGTTTTCTTTACTGTAAGATGTAAAAAGTGACAACGCCGAATAAGCCGTACTGTCGTTGAAAGTAATATCAGCCAAGGCGAGTTGATAATTTTTGGCTTTGATTCGGCTTTCGAGAGTGACCTCATCGAGCACTTCAACGGTTATATTCAGTTGAACACCCAGCACAGACTGCCAGGACTGCATAAGATTTCTGACGGTGTTTTCATTTTCCTGACTGCAAATAACAGAAACGCTGACAGAAGTTTCTTCAAGTTCTGCAAGTCCGTTTTTGAAAAGAGTCAGAGGACTCGCATTTGTATACATAGTCATATCTTTACGCATATCGCCGTAATTTTCTCCGCCCACCGTGAGTCCGTCGGGTAAAATGCCCGAAGGTGACTCTCCGAATTTTTCAGTCAGCAAGGTTGTGTTTATGGAAGACACCAGAGCACGACGTATATTGACGTTTGAAAGATAGGTGTCGCCGCAGTTGAAAACAAAGGAAAGCATTGAAGACTCAAAACTCTGTGCGGTATACTTTTTCTTTTCCCCTAATTCCTCTGCCTGACTTTCCGTTAAAGGTGAAACGTTATAGGTGCCTGACGTAAGTTTCTTAAGCCTTGTTGACTGCTCATTGTTAACGGAGAAATAAATTGAGTAAGGCATAACGTTATCGGTGTCATAATAGGAAGTATTCCTTCTTAAAATAAAGGATTTATCATCTGCCCAGTTGTGAAGATAAAAAGGACCGTTGCAGATGATGTATTTCATTGAAAGACCGTATCTTCCGCCCGTCGCTTCAAAAAATTCCTCGTTACACGGCATACAGCAGGCCTTTGTAAGAGTATAAAGAAAGTCGGGGTCGGGATATGAAAGGGTGATTTTCAAGGTGTAATCATCTACTGCCTTTACGCCGAGTTTCGACGGTGACTTTTTACCTTCGTGAACCGCCTTGGCATTCTTTATGGGGTAAAGACTCAATGCATCGGGACTCTTTGTTTCGGGAAGAAGAGCCCTTGTGATACCGAAAGCAAAATCCGCTGCCGTAACTCTTGTATCGAAGGTTTCTTTATAATCTTCGCCGAGAATACCGCCTGCCGTTGTTGTGACTTTCCACTTAAGGTCTTTTCTTAAATTAAAGGTATAGACCTTTCCGTCGGAAGAAACCGTATAGTTTTCCGCCTGGGCAGGTACAATATTTCCCTCGCCGTCAAGGGCAACAAGACCCTCAAAGCAGTTTGCGATGATATTCCTTGCACCCGTTTCATAAATTATCTGTGGGTCAAGATAGCCCGGGTCCTTGTCGATGGGATAAATAATCTGTGCATCTGCACCCTTAACACCTCCGCAGGCGCTAAAGGAAAAGAGCAGAAGAAACACAAGAGATAAAGATAATAATTTTTTTAACATATTTTTCATTCCTTGTTCTGTAAGAAATAGTATAATAATTCTAAAATGAAATTAAACTTTCTGCTTTTACTGTTATAATATAGGGTAGATTGTTTTGATATGAAAAAGGAGAAAAGTAAAATGGATGTTGTTATCTACTCCGAGGTTCTTTCCGTTATATTACTTATTATATGCGTTATTCTTCTGATTTTATTGCTGAAAAAGAATAATAAAAAAGATTATGAAGATGTTTTGTCCTCAAATGAAAAAATTTACGGTAAACTTGAAGCGGTTTACCGTGATATGACTTCCACGGTCCACGACGAATTCAGCAAAAGCCGAATGGAAACAAATGCAGCCCAAAGTCAGCAGAGAAAAGAAATCACCACCGCAATGGGTGATATGACAAGACAGATAAACAAACTCACTCACGACAGTTACGAATTTAACGTTAAAATGAGCGAAAATATTTCTAACAAACTTCTTGAAATGAGAAAAGGCAATGAAGAAAAATTAGAGCAGATGCGTATTACCGTTGATGAAAAACTCAATGAAACTCTCACAAAACGTCTTGACTCCTCATTTAAAACAGTCAGTGAACAACTTGAAAATGTGTATAAATCTCTCGGCGAAATGAAGGTTCTTTCAAGCGGCGTTACGGAAAACGTAACTTCCCTTAACCGTATCCTTACAAATGTTAAGGCAAGAGGCACCTGGGCAGAAGTTCAGCTTGAAGGCATTCTCGACCAGACAATTCCCACAATGTACGACAAAAACGTTATGACAAATCCTCAGTCGAGGAACATTGTTGAGTTTGCCGTAAAAATTCCTTCAAGTGATGACAAAGATGTTATAACCTACCTTCCCATTGACTCAAAATTCCCTGTTGAAGCCTACATAAGACTTTGCGATGCCGCCGACAGAGGTGACACCCAGCAGGTTGAAATTGAAAGAAAGAGCCTTGAAACCACCGTTCTCAATCAGGCGAAAGAAATCAAGAAGTATATCAACGAACCTGCTACCACCCCCTTTGCAATTCTCTATCTTGCAACAGAAGGACTTTACAGCGAGATTATCTCTTCCAAAAACGGTATTGCGGAAAAGTGCCAGAATGATCACTCGGTTATGATTGCAGGTCCCAGCACCATTACGGCGCTTCTCAACTCCCTTGCCATCGGCTTCAGGGCTATGGCAATTAACGAAAAAGCGAAAGAAGTACGCACCGTACTTGCCGCCGCCAAGGTACAGTATGAAAAGTTCGGTATTGTGCTTGAAAAAGCCAGAAAGAAAATAGACGAGGCAGGTAAGAGCCTTGACGATGCAAAGAGCAGAAACGATATAATTCAGAAAAAACTCAAAAGCGTTGAAACCATAGATGCCGCCGAAGGTGCGGAAATTTTAGGTCTTGACGAATAATTATTCTAATCATTTTCCATTTCAGGAGTGATGTAATATGTATCACAGAGCATACAGCAGAACAAATTTAGATGCCATCGGTCACAACTTCAAAGAACTCGCTTCACTTTGCGGTGAAGAAGTGAAAAAATGCGCCATTGTCAAAGCCGATGCCTACGGTCACGGTGCTGTTACGGTGTCAAAGTTTCTCGAAGATAAAGCCGACTATTTTGCCGTTGCTTGCTTTGAAGAAGCAATTGAACTTCGTAAAGCAGGAATAGGCAAACCCGTTATCATTTTAGGATACTCGGACTATTCCCAATTCCGTGAAATAACAGAGTTTAATATCACCGCCACTATTTACAGGTATGAAGATGCCCTTGCTTTAGACAAGGTTGCAAAGGATATCGGCAAAAAGGCTGCAATTCACGTTGCCGTTGATACGGGTATGGGCAGAATAGGTTTTGAATACAGTGAAAAATCTGCCGATATTGTGAAAGAGATAAGTAAACTTGAAAATATCTGCCTTGAAGGTATTTTCAGTCACTATGCAAAAGCCGATTACGAAGATAAAACCTCGGCTAAAAAACAAACGGAGCGTTTTATCCGCTTCCTTGAAGAACTTGAAAAAAGAGAAGTTTCAATTCCGATAAAACATATTTGTAACAGTGCGGGAATTATTGACCTTGACAGTCATTTCAATATGGTAAGAATGGGTATTGCGATTTACGGTTGCTACCCCTCTGACGAGGTTATGAAAGAACGTGTCAATCTTCATCCTGCAATGGAAGTTATCAGCCACGTTATCCACGTCAAAGACGTACCCGAAGGCACTCCTATCGGCTACGGACACTCATATATTACCGACTCGAAAAAAACGATTGCCACCATTTCCATTGGCTACGCAGACGGATTTTCACGCAGTCTTTCAAACAAAGGCTATGTGCTCATAAGAGGCGAAAAGGCTCACGTTGTCGGCAAAGTCTGTATGGATCAGATTATGGTTGACGTAACGGATATTGACGGCGTATGTGTGGGCGATGAAGCAATTATACTCGGCAAAAGCGGTAACAGAGAGATTACCGCCGAAGAAATAGGTGCTTTAAGCGGCAGTTTCAATTATGAGGTGCTTACCACCTTTATGCCGAGAGTTACAAGGATATACTGAAAGGTGAAATGAAAAATGATAAGATTTGAAAGTG
>CAYNIN010000028.1:0-16934 GCA_964397395.1 uncultured Faecalibacterium sp. | reverse complement strand
CCATGCCCGAAAAACGTTGATATATCTACACTTTTGACGTTTTGCTCATGGCTATGACAATGATGAAAGGAGGGACAGTTATGGATAATGAGAAAATACTTATTGAGGGTATAGTTGAAAACATCGTTTATACAAATCCCGATAACGGTTACAGCGTTATTGATATGAACTATGAAAACAGTCTTATTACCGTTGTGGGTATTATGCCTTCCTGCTGTCCCGGCGAAAAACTCAAAGTGCAGGGTCAATGGACAAAGCATCACACTTTCGGTATGCAGTTTAAGGCAGAAACGGCACAGAGAAGCCTTCCGAAAACTTCAGGCGATATGCTCAGATACCTTTCGGGCGGTACCATTAAGGGTGTCGGCCCTGCAACTGCGGCAAAAATTGTTGAAAAGTTCGGCGAAGAAACCTTTGACGTTATTGAGAAGTCACCTCACCTTTTAGCCACAATAAAAGGTATCACAAGAGAAAAGGCCGAGGATATAGGAAGAAGATTCAGAGAGCAATTTGCCGTAAGAGAGGTTATGATTGCCCTTGAAAAATTCGGAATGAGCCCCACGGAGTGCCTTAACGCCTACAAGGCTTTCGGTGCCAATGCCACCGAGAGAATTACGGAAAACCCCTATGTTCTCTGTACGGACAAAGTAGGTCTTCGCTTTGAAAGAGCCGACGAAATTGCACGGAGTTTTCCCTCATCGGTCAAATCGGTTTACCGTCACAGAGCAGGTATACTGCACATTTTAAAGCACAATCTGCGCAACGGACACACCTGCCTTCCCAGAGAAAAACTGATTATTCCCGCCTTTGAACTTCTCGGTATCGAAAGAAGTGAGGCGCAGGAAATTATTGACGACCTTATTATTGACAAAGAAATTGTTGAAGACTTTCTTGATGATAAAAGTTATATTTTTCTGCCCTCGGAATACTTTGACGAAAAAAGTATTGCCGACAGAATAAAGGTTATGCTTCGTTTTCCCCCTGCCCCGGGAAGAAGCATTGATAAGGATATAGACAAAATTGAAGAAAAGAAAAATATAAAATTCGAAGAGAAGCAAAGAGAGGCTATAAAAATTGCCGTTACAAAAGGACTGCTCGTGCTCACCGGCGGTCCCGGTACAGGCAAAACCACAACTCTCAACGGTATCCTTGAATTTTACGAGAAGAAAGGTCTGCGTGTGCTTCTTGCCGCACCGACGGGCAGAGCCGCAATGCGTATGAGCGAAGTTACGGGCAGGCAGGCTAAAACCGTGCACCGACTTTTAGAAGTTGAGTGGAGTGACGGCGACAGACAGGTTTTCACCCGTAATATAGAAAACCCCCTTGAAGCCGACGCCGTTATAATAGACGAACTTTCTATGATAGACACTCACCTTTTTGCCAATCTTCTCAACGCTCTGCCTCTGGGTTGCCGTCTTGTTATGGTCGGCGACTCGGATCAACTTCCCCCCGTGGGCACGGGTAATGTTCTTCAGGATATTATTTCTTCAGAACTTCTTCCCGTTGTGGCACTTACAGAAGTTTTCAGACAAAGCCTTGAAAGTCTGATTGTTACCAATGCCCACAGAATTGTCCGTGGCGAATATCCCGACCTTACAAAAACCGACAAAGATTTCTTTTTCCTGAACCGCCCGAACATCTATCAGTGCTCACAGACCGTAGAGGAACTTTACAAGGGTCGTTTGCCCAAGGCATACGGATATAATCCCATTGAAGATATACAGATTATATCCCCTTCAAGAAAAGGTGAACTCGGCACCGTTAACCTTAACAAAAAGATGCAGGAAGTCATCAATCCCCCCGAAAAGAATAAAGAGGAGTTTTCCGGTGCAGGCAAACTTTTCCGTGAGGGTGACAAAGTTATGCAGATAAAGAATAACTACGACATCGTCTGGACAAAGGACAAAGAAGCCTCAAGCGGAATTTTCAACGGCGACATAGGCATCATCATCGCCATAAATCACAACGCTTCCTTTATGAAAATCAACTTTGACGGACGAATTGCCGTTTACCCCTTTGAAAATATCGGAGAACTTGAACTCGCCTATGCGGTAACGGTACATAAAAGTCAGGGTTGTGAATTTGAGGCGGTTATTATGCCCGTTTGCTCCGTTATACCCCAATTGAGTTACCGTAATCTTCTTTATACCGCCGTCACGAGAGCAAAAAACCGACTTATTCTTGTCGGCTCCGAGTCCCAGATAAATATGATGGTGGATAATGACAAGAAAACACGCAGATATTCTTTTCTGAAAGCATTTCTTTTGAGGGACAACTCATGAAAACTATGCAAATAATTTCAAAAATTTTCTTTCCCGAAAGGTGTGACTTCTGCAGAGAAATTATCCCTTTCACAAAACTCTACTGCGACTGTCAGGGAAAGGAAGAAATACGCATCGGCGACGATGTCTGTCTTTCCTGCGGAAAAGAAAAAGCGAAATGCTCCTGCCCCTTTCCGCAAAGTGTTAACCTTGAAAAATTTGCGGCGGTTTATTCTTATGAGGGACTTATTAAAGTCAAACTTCACCGTTTCAAATTCAGAAAAGAAAAAAGTCTTTGCAAATTTTTCGGCACGGCTATGAGCGAAAGAGTTGCAACGGTTTTTGCCTCTTACGATTTTGATGTTGTGACCTTTGTCCCGTCGGACAAAGAAACGGAGAAAATCCGAGGCTACAACCAAAGCAGACTGCTTGCCGAAACTGTGGCAGAAAAGTTTTTCATTCCCTGGGAGGAAATTCTCATAAAAAGAGAAGGTGTGGCAAAACAGCACAAACTTTCGGCGGAAGAAAGACTCACCAACCTTAAAGGTAAAATTGCCCTTAAAAAGAACTGCGATGTCAAAGGAAAAACAATACTTCTCTGTGACGATATAAAAACTACGGGGGCAACTCTCGGCGAATGTCGGAGTGTTCTGCTTAAAAGCGGAGCAAAAGAGGTGTGCTGTATAACGGCAGCAGTCACTCCCTTTAATATAGAGGGAAACTAAACGCCGAAAGAAAAATTTATACTTCCTAATCGGTAAGTATTGTATTTGTCGCCCGTGTTCTTGACAAAGAAAAGCAATGTAAGTAAAATGTAATATGGATTATAAAATAAAGGACGGTGAAACAATGCCGGGAATGAATATTGGTATAGACCTTGGAACAAACACTGTAACAGCCTTCATTGAGGGCAGAGGTATTGTTTTGTCCGAGGAAAATGCAATTGCGTATGACCTTTATAATGACGAGATTTATGCCCTTGGCAATTCGGTGACACCTATGATCGACCGTACCCCCGAAGCCCTCGAAATCAAAAGACCGATTGTCGGCGGAGTTGTTTCCGACTTCTCTGTTATGACAGAAATTCTCTCTCATTTTATAAAAAGACTCTGTCAGGGTCAGATTTTCAGACCTAATATTATCATCAGCACACCAAGCGGTGTTACTGCTCTTGAAAGAAAAACCGTTATTGAAGCCGCCTGCTCCTGCGGTGCAGGTAAAGTTGCAGTTGTGGACGAACCCATTATTTCTGCTCTTGGCGCAGGTCTTTCAATCGATCACCCCTACGGCACAATGGTAGTTGACCTTGGTGCAGGAAAAACCGACATAGCAATTATCACAATGGGCACTGTTGCCTACTGCACCTGCATCAAAACCGCAGGTGACAGCCTGGACGAATCAATCATCAACTATTTAAGAAGAGAACGCAATATCGTCATCGGCTCGCAGACGGCAAAAAAAATAAAGCACACCGTCGGCTGCGCCTATCTTCGCAGTGAAGAAATTGAAATGTCCGCCGTTGGTAAAGATGCCGTAAGCGGTATGCCCGAAGTTTTCACAGTTTCTTCAACACAGATTTATCACGCACTTAAAGACCACATAAACACCCTTTTTGAAAGCATCGTTGCCGTTATGGAGCAGGCTCCGCCCGAACTGTATACGGACATCTGCAACGAGGGTATTCTTCTCACGGGCGGTCTTGCCCGTCTTGCAGGGCTCGACAAGGAACTTTCCGAAAGGCTCGGCATCAAAGTGCGCCGTGCCGCCGACCCCGAACACTGCGGTGCAAAAGGTGCAGGTTATATTCTGAAAAATATGAAAAAGTTGGAAGATAACGGCTATAATTTCAGAATGAAAGAAAACGTGTATATGTATAATGAATAAGAATAAGAAGAAGGCAGAGGAAAAAAACTCTGCCTTCTTTACACTTTAAATATCATTGATGTCATAAGGTGTTTTCTGATAAACGAAATAGTTAAGCCAGTTAGTAAACATAAGGGTTCCCACGTTTCTCCAGGTGATAACGGGTTTTTTAGTTGGATCATCATCGGGGAAGTAGTTATAGGGAATCTTTATGTCAAGACCTTTTTCCTTGTCCCTGAAATATTCTTTTGCAAGGGTGTCCGCATCATATTCCGAATGACCCGTTGCATAGAAATTACGGCATTCAAGGTCAGAAACAAGATGAATACCAGCCATTTCAGAATAGGAAAGAATCTGCAAATCCTTGCAAAGAGCAACGTCGGAAAACTTTATGTCCGTATGTCTTGAATGAGGCACATTGTACTTTTCGTCAAAACCTCTCATCAAAGGGTGGTAAAGGTCAAGGGGCTTATGAGGAAAGACGCCGAACATCTTTTCCTTGAGGGGATACTTCTGTATACCGTGGTGATAGTAAAGCCCTGCCTGAGCGCCCCAACAGATATGGAAAGTGGAATAAACGTTGGTCTTTGTCCACTCAAAAATTTCGCAAAGTTCGTCCCAATAGTCCACTTCTTCAAATTTCATCTGCTCAACGGGTGCGCCCGTAATAATCATACCGTCATACTTCTTGTGTTTCACTTCATCAAAGGTCTGATAGAAGGTGTTCAGATGACTCTGGGAAGTATGGGTTGACTTATGGGTTGCCGTTTGCAAAAACTCAACATCAACCTGCAAGGGAGTATTACTCATAAGCCTTAAAAGTTGATTTTCCGTGTCTATTTTAGTGGGCATAAGATTAAGAATAATAATCTTCAAAGGACGGATATCCTGGCTCTGTGCACGTGATTCCGTCATAACAAATATATTTTCCAGCTCAAGTTGTTCTTTTGCAGGGAGTCTGTCGTCTATTCTGATAGGCATAATTTCACCTCAAGTTTTTTATTATTGTAACATTAAATAAGCAATAATGCAACAAACTGACATAATAAATCCGTTTTAATTCGAATATAGTTTTTGATTTATTCAAGATTTTCGGCAAGGGAAGGAAAAACCTTTATACTGCGTCCGAGGATACCCTGCATATAGGCAATAGCCGTACCGTAATTTGTAATGGGTACACCTGCATCTTTTGCACACTTCATACGGTATCTCACTTCTCTTTCACCCAGCATACAACCGCCGCAATGAATAATAAGACTGTACCGTGAAAGGTCTTCGGGGAACTCCGTGCCGCTTACAGTTTCGATTTTTATGTCTTTGCCCGTTTTTTCTTTGAGCCATTTAGGTATTTTTACAGTACCTATATCGTTACACTGTCTGTGATGAGTGCAACCTTCTGCGATGAGTACCCTGTCGCCGTCCTTTAATTTTTCTATGTGAGAAACACCTTTGACGGCAGTTTCAAGCAGACCTTTCTTTCTTGCCATAAGAATAGAGAAAGAAGTGAGAAGAATATCTTCAGGCACCTTTTTATCGGCAAGAGCGAAAACCTGACTGTCAGTAACAACTATTTTCGGTTTTTTACCCAAAGAAGAAAGAGCACTTTCGATTTCCGTTTCTTTTACCACAACGGATATAGCATTTTTGTCAAGAATGTCCCTTACAGTCTGCTGTTGGGGCAAAATCAGTCTGCCTTTAGGCGCAGAGGAATCAATGGGGGTTATGAGAAGAACAATATCTCCCTTTTCAATCAAATCCGAAACAATAGGCTTTTCTTCCCTGTTTGTTACAAGAGAGGCTATTTTCTCTTTAAGTTCATATATATTCCCCTTGTTCTTTGCAGAAACATAAAAGTTTTCCGCCGAATTTTCGGGCACTTGAGAAAGCAAATCACTCTTATTATAAACGGTGATATAAGGTATCTCTTTCTTTTTAATAAGTTCGAGAAGTTCTCTGTCTTCCTGCATTATACCTTCTTTTGCATCAATAACAACAACGGCAATATCCGTTTTATTGAGCACCTGCCTTGTCTTTTTCACTCGAAGCAAACCGAGTTCGCCCTCATCGTCAAAGCCCGGAGTGTCAATTATCATAACGGGTCCCAGAGGCAAAAGTTCCATAGTCTTGTAAACGGGGTCTGTTGTTGTGCCCTTGGTATCGGAAACAATGGCAAGATTCTGACCCGTAACTGCATTGACAAGGCTCGATTTGCCCGCATTGCGTCTGCCGAAAAATCCTATATGGATTCTGTCTGCCGATGGTGTACTGTTAAGTCCCATAATGCCTCCTTAAAATCTGAAATCTCGGCGGTTGGAGTTTTTGATGTCCTCAATATTCTGTCTTGCGATTTCCCTTACCTTTTCCTTGGGGATTCTCTTTAATTCTTCTTCAACCATCTTATAGCCCACTTCTTTTGTTTTATCTGAGGCGTAGTCCTCGATATATTCCGAAAGAGTCATAAGAGCATTGGGGTGACAACAGTTGAGAATCTGTCCCGATTTGCAAAGGCTCATAAATCTGTCACCGGTTCTGCCTTCACGGTAACAAGCGGTGCAGAATGAAGGTATGTGACCGTTTTCCATCAGCCAGCAGACAACCTCATCAAGAGTACGTTGGTCGGAAACATCAAACTGCTCTGTATCGTGAGGACGCTCCTGAGCGGTATAGCCGCCTACGGAAGTACGGGAGCCGCCGCTCACCTGTGAAACACCGAGTCTTAAAAGTTTCGAGCGGACTTCCTCTGATTCACGGGTGGAAATGATAATACCCGTATAGGGAACTGCAAGACGGATACAAGCAGTGATTTTTGCAAAAGTTTCATCGTCAATACCGTTGTCGAAAACTCCCGGGTCAATATCGGAAGCACGTTTGATTCTGGGCACACTGATTGTGTGGGGGCCTACGCCGTGAACCGCTTCAAGATGCTCTGCATGCATAATAAGCCCTGCAAATTCATACTTGTAAAGTTCAAGACCGAAAAGAACACCAAGACCCACATCGTCTATGCCGCCCTCCATTGCTCTGTCCATAGCCTCCGTATGATAATCATAGTCGTGCTTGGGGCCTGTGGGGTGCAGTTTGAGATAACTTTCCTTGTGGTAAGTTTCCTGAAAGAGAATGTAAGTACCGATACCTGCATCTTTGAGTTTTCTGTAATTTTCAACGGTAGTTGCAGCAATATTTACATTGACACGGCGGATATCACCGTTTTTGTGATGTACGCTGTAAATAGTTTCGATACATTCAAGAATATATTCAATGGGATTATTTTTCGGGTCTTCACCTGCTTCAATGGCAAGGCGCTTGTGTCCCATATCCTGAAGTGCAATAACCTCTGCCTTGACTTCTTCCTGTGTCAGTTTCTTTCGGGGAATGGTCTTGTTTTTCAAGTGGTAAGGACAGTAAACGCAACCGTTGACACAGTAGTTTGAAAGATAAAGAGGTGCGAAGATAACTATTCTGTTGCCGTAGAAAGCAAGTTTGATTTCCTCGGCGATTTTGTAAATCTCCTCAACCTTTTCGGGAATTTCGCAGGCAAGAAGCACCGAAGCCTCACGGTGAGTAAGCCCTGAACATACGTATCCCGTTTCCGTTTTCTTGGGTCTTGCCTTTTCGAGTATTTCATCAATAAGAGGAATGTTATTCTTGTTTTCATCTGCATAAGCCAGAGTTGCACGAATCTCTGCATCGCTGATAAATTCATCAGCCTTAAGTGATTTAGGGTTATAAACTGCCATTTATATCTTTCCTTTCTTTAGGTTATCTTCTTTTTACATCTCCACGGTCGGTTACAATTTCATAGCCAATGTTTGCAAAACGTGATTTAAGGTCATTTAAACCGAAGGCACTTTCCGCACCGGAGAAAATTTTGTTGTTATAAAGTGTGTATTTTTTCTTTGCACCGTCAGGTGACAAATTGGGCATTACTACGTTTGCACCTGCCAAAATGCCTTTTTCTCGGCCGCCTCTGTCAATTGTACCAAGAGCCGTTGTTGAAGGCAAAAGCACAAAAGGGTGAATGAGCCTGATTATTGAAAGCAGATAACAGGTAAGTTCCGCTGAACCGTTTTCAAATGAAGCAAAAGGTGTGTCTTTATGAGTAATAAAGGGTCCTATGCCGCACATATCAGGCTTGAATTTTTCTATAAATTTAAGGTCGTTCACTATATCGGAGTTTGTCTGATAAGGTGAGCCCACCATAAAACCGCAACCTACCTGAAAGCCCGTCTGCCTTAAAACTTCAAGACACTCCATTCTTGCTTCATACTTCATCTCTTTCGGGTGTAAAAGTCCGTAATGTTCTTTATTTGCCGTTTCGTGACGAAGCAAGTATCTGTCTGCCCCTGCACTTTTCAGTTTTTCGTAACTTTCACGGCTTCTTTCCCCAAGAGAAAGGGTAACGGCACAATCGGGGTGACGGTTTTTGATTTCTGTGATAATATCTGTGAGCACCTCATCGGTAAAGTGAGGGTCTTCACCGCCCTGCAAAACAAAACTGCGAAAACCCAGAGGGTATCCTATATCGGTGCAGGCGATAATCTCCTCTTTTGTAAGGCGGTAACGCTCACAGTTTTTATTGCTTTTTCTTATACCGCAGTAGTAGCAGTCATTTTTGCAGATGTTACTTATTTCAACAAGTCCTCGTATGAAAACCTTATTGCCGTAAATTTCTTTTCTGACTTTATCCGCTTTTTCTGCAATAAAGAAAGCGCTTTCTTCATCTCTGTTTTCTATTATATAAAGATATTCCTGCGAAGACAGACTATGCTCTTTTTCTAATTTTTCGATAAGTTCTTTCGTTCTTTTATCCATTGGCACCAACACCCGAATATGCGGTTTTGACACTCACACCGTCAAGCCGTCCTATCTTGCCTGAAAGAGTTGAAATTTTATCCTGGGGTGCGTCAACAACCACACTGATAATACTGATTTTCTTTTCCTTGTAGGGTATACCCATTCTGCCTATTATATACTCACCGTAGGCGTGAAGTATGGCGTTGAGTTCTTCCGTACTTTCACTGTTTTCAACGATTATGCTGATAACCGCAACTCTTGTGTTCATCTTCTATCACTCCTATATAAAAAAACAAAAACTGCTTCCCGAAAGATGCAGTTATCCCGTAAAAATAAATTTAAGATATCTCCATCTTCCGCCTCAATTCAATTTCAGCGTCAGAAGTTTGTGTAATTATTATATAATGTTTTCGGGTGCTTTGTCAATAGGTCAAGGTCGATACGGTAAATACAAAATCTGCCATTTCGGCAAAGTAAAAATCCCGCAACGAACAAAAAATACTTCGCCGCTTTTATAATCAGACAATAAAAAAACGGACACGGCACACCGTATCCCGAACAGAACAAACACAAAAAAATAAATCCTCCATAAAATGAAATAACCCCCGGGGACCGATGTTTCTTCACACATCTTTGTTGGTCCGGGGGGTTATTTCTGTTGCGTCTTGTTATCTAACATCATTTTGGACAACCTCTCTTTCTGCGAATTGTTTTAGTCTTCATTTTTACTTACTTTGCAAAGATTAAGTTTAAAGATTTGTTTGTTAAATGAATGGTTTCAATTTTCGGTTTTTGTTTTTTTTTTTAAACTTTGCAAAATGTAAAGAAGAAGACTTTTGAAAGTGTGACTGATTTTTAATAAAGATTTTTATTACTCCTTAAGAGTTTTACTTCATTATTTTCTTTTTTCGTTTTACCAAATACTTTAACTTTTTCGGTTGATTTTTCTTTTTTGTTTTTTGACACAATCTTTATTTAATCAATCACTTTAGGATTTTACCTGTACATCGGTATCACCTTTCCCTTTCTGTGTCTATAATATAACATAAAATTTTCCACATTTCAATATCTTTTTTGTACAAAATTACCATAGCACTTTTTATTCAAAAAAGAGAAAATGAAAAAAATCGGCTCAAAGTATTGCAAACAGAAACAATATTTGTTATTATAGATGTGTTAGGGTGCTTGAACAGCGCCTTGTTTTTATGCAAAAAAACTCTATGCCGAACGGCAAGAGTCACCTATAAAAATTTAAGCGGATATAAAACAACGGTGTTCCCGAATGAAACACCGTTGTTCTTTTTATTATCTTTTTAATCAGTCGGCAGGGTGAATTCTGATAACCGTTGCGCTGTACATGGGAACGGTATAGTTGAACTGTGAAGAAGCACCGTTAACTGTAAATTCTTTCATTGTGCAGTCTTCTTCTGCGCCGAGAATATTGTCGTTTGTGAGTGCATCACCGGCAACCTGATTTACTGTCATTGTGCCATTTATTGCACCGAGATTTGAAATATCAACAGCGAAAGTTCTGTCGGAATCAGTTACGTTGACAAGTTTGATAATGATGTCACCTGTTTCATCGGTGGAAACAACCTGATAAGCCTCTGCGTTGCAGTCGGATTCTGCATCATAGTCAAACTGAAGTTCGCCGTCAATGTAACCCTTGATGTTGACGCCGTCAACAACAATCTTGATTTCATAGGTTACACCTTCTTCAACGGTGAAAGCAGACTGTGTGCCGGGAATTGCGTCAGTCTTTACGCCGTCTTCAATTCTCTGAAGTGCAGACTTTGTGTTTTCCCAACCGCCGATATTCCAATAGAAGCAGTTGTTTTCGTCTTCAATAAGGAAAGGAATGTAGAAGCCTTCGGAGCCGCCTGTCTTTGTTGCTTCAAAGGTAAAGGTGTAGTTTGACCAATCAGCGTTGCCGAAGTATGCAACCTGACCGAGTTCGTGATAAGGAACTTCAGTGGCTTTCTGAAGGAGTTTACCGCCTTCGATTCCCCAATCACCGTTTGATATATCGTCATACCAATTCCACCAGAAGTTAGGGATTGTGAAGCAATCTTTGGCAAGAGTTTTTCCTGTTTCGTTGCTTACAACTTTAAGGTTATCAAACTCTGCGGTAGTCCACCATGTACCAAGACCTACCATACCCTTAAGGTCGTCGGGCTCGATAACAGCACCGTCAAGGTCAGACTTGATGAGTGATGTACCTGCGTTTGTTGAGAAAAGTTTCTGCATATAATAGTTGATTGAGCCCGTTGAAAGATGATTGTTGAACCAGATAAGGTTGGGCGACCAATGGGTTGCTGTCAGGTTGCCGAAAAGAGGAGCGTAAGCAGCCATTTCAACAATATCGCCGTTTCTTTCAAGACCCGTCATATATGCGCCTTCTGCAAGAGCAGATTTGAGAGTATTTGACCAGGAAGCATATTCACCAAGGAACACCTTGATTGCGCCGCCGTAACGTGTGTCGGTCATTTCAGCAGAAGTTCTCTTGTAGTTGTCCTCATCATAGTAGTCGACATTTTCAAGGAACCATTCGGGTGTGTTGTAATAATGCTGGTCGGTTGCACCTGCGAAATCATCAATGGAGATGTTGTTTTCTTCGATGTAGTCCTGTGCATATTCATAAGAGGGCAGATAGTTAAGTCCGCTTGTTGCATCGTCTGCACCTGATGAATAGATAAGTTCAAGGCCTTCGTAAAGTTCGGGATTTGCTGCTTTTGCCTTGTTGAAGTAATCAAGGAAAGCGGCATATCTTTCAAAGTATACTTCGCCTTCGTTTTCGTTACCGATACAGATATATTTAAGTTCAAAGGGCTCTGCATGTCCGAGAGAAACTCTGACTTTACCCCAAGTGGTATTTTCGTCACCACGGCAGAATTCAACAAGGTCTGTCATATTGTCAAGATACTTCTGAAATTCAGCAGTATAGGTAACACCGTCTTCTTCATACATTTCGACAGGGCCCCTGCCTCTCATCTGACAGAAAAGACCGCAGCTAAGAACAGGTACACCGACAGCGCCGATATCTTCGGCAAGTTGGAAATATTCATAGAAGCCAAGGCCGTAACTCATATAGCAGGGCAGAGGGTCTTCTGTGGCAGAAATATCTGTCCAGAGGTTTACTCCGTAACTTCTTGCGGCAACATCACCGTACTTACCGTTAAAGAGGAGAGGCTCACCGTTTTCGTCAACACCTATTGAGTCTTTCCAGTCGTATTCTGTTTCTTCGGCCCAGCCTTCAATTACGCATCCGCCGGGGAAACGAAGGAAAGCGGGTTCAAGTTCTTCAAGTAAAAGAGCAAGATCTTCTCTCATACCGTGACCTTTGTATGTTTCGGGGAAAAGTGAAACCATATCGAAAGCGGCAGTACCTTCGTCAAGGAGCACCTGATAGTAAACTCCGCTTGTTGCAGTTTCGGCAACTTCAAGTTCAAGGTCATATTTTACCCATTCGTCTGTAAGAGCGTCGATTGTACCCTCAGCAAGAATTTTATCTTCGGCAACGATTCTTACAGTTACTGCGCCTGAGTATCCCTCAAGTGCTTTTGCATAAAGAGAAGCGTAATATGTACCCTCGCTTACAGCCATACCGTCAAGGAAGCCTCGGTTTGCAACACCTGCTTTTACGGCTGTTTTGTTTGTAATAACAAGGTAGTTTGTGTTGTTCTGATTAAGACCGTCTTCTGCGTTTTTCTTAACTTCATACTCTGCTTCGCCTACTTTGCTCCAGCCGTGAAGTTCATCGTCTGTTGCAAGTTCACCGTACTCAAAGGAACGGTTGATAACAAGTTCGGCATAGAGTCCGCCGTCTGCAGCAAAGTTGATATCTTCAAAGAAAACACCATAAAGAAGGTCACTGATTTCGTGAACTTCATTTGCCGCATCAATGTTCAGAGTATAGTCTGCATTGTTTGCGTTATACTCTGCCACGGTGTTTGCCGTGGGGCGAGTGATGTTACTGCCGCCGGTTCCCTGACCGAAAGTTATACCCAGAGAAGCAAGGAAACTGAGTAAAACTGCAATAACTTTTTTAAATGCTTTTGTAATTTTGTACTGCATAAAAATCCTCCTGTAATGTTTTTTTCACATACAACATTATTTTATATTATATTTAACATAAAGTCAATAAATAAAGGAGTAATATTATCGGCTTTTTTCTCATAATCTTTTGCGGGGGGCGTTATATGAACTACTATGAAGAAGAACGTGTCAGAGAAGAAGCACGGTACATAATCGAAAACGGCGCAACCGTTCGCCAGACCGCAAAAAAATTCGGTATAAGCAAATCAACGGTACACTCCGATGTTACGGGTAAACTCGAAAAAACTGACCCGGAACTTTTTGAAAAGGTTCGTCTTGTGCTCAACGAGAACAAAAGAGAAAGACACATACGGGGCGGTATCGCCACAAAGGAAAAGTATGCTTTAATCAAAAAAGAGCAAAAGTTTAACAACTGAAAATTTATATTTAAGTTACATAATAATAAAACTTATCAGCCGATATTTAATCCCTTTGACTGTAAGGCTCGAAAAAAGACTGCCCTTTCGGACAGTCTTTCAATCGTTAACTTTGCGGTAGGACTCAATCAATTTCAACGGAAATTTTTGAATCACTTCTGTTTGCAGTTGCACGCATAACGGTTCTGATAGCCTTTGCAATTCTGCCCTGCTTACCAATAACTCTACCCATATCATCCTGAGCAACGTGAAGGTGATATACAACAACGCCTTCATCGTTTATGTCGTCAACGTCAACAGTTACCTTTTCGGGCTCATCAACAAGACCCTGTGCAATCGATATAAGTAACTCTTTCAAAGCGGCGACCTCCGGAATTATTTAATGATGTCGCTTTTCTTAAGAAGAACCTTAACTGTATCAGTGGGCTGTGCACCGTTAGCAATCCACTTCTGAGCCTTTTCAGCATCAATCTTAATTTCTGCGGGTTCTTTCATGGGGTTATAGTAACCGATTTCTTCGATGAAACGTCCGTCACGGGGATATCTTGAATCTGCTACTACTACACGATAGAAAGGTGCTTTCTTTGCGCCCATACGGCGAAGTCTGATTTTTACTGCCATTTTAAATGACCTCCATATAATAATTTTTTTATTTTTTAACACTTATGTGTCTTTTAACTTACATTCCGAACCCGCCCATGCCGTTCATACCGTTCATCATGCCGGGCATATTTCTCATTCTTCTTTGCATCTTCTTTGAAGATTTACCGCTGAACTGCTTGAACATTTTCTGCATCTGACGGTACTGTGAAAGAAGTCTGTTGACGTCTTCAACCTGCATACCGCAACCTGCCGCAATTCTGCGTTTTCTTGAGGGGTTGATAATATCGGGTTTTGCTCTTTCCTGGGGTGTCATAGAAAGAATAATTGCACGGACTCTGTCAAACTGTCTTTCATCAACGTCAACATCGTCAATTTTTCTTCCTATACCGGGAAGCATTTTGAGTGTATCCTTAATCGAACCCATTTTTCTCACCTGATCAAGTTGGTCAAGCAGGTCGTTTAAGTCAAATTTGTTTTTACGCAGTTTTCTTTCAAGTTCTGCGGCTTTCTTTTCATCGAGTTGTTGCTCTGCCTTTTCGATAAGAGAAAGCATATCACCCATACCGAGAATTCTTGAAGCCATTCTGTCGGGGTGGAACACATCAAGGTCACCTAATTTTTCACCCGTACCGACAAACTTAATGGGTTTGCCCGTAACTGCTCTTGCGGAAAGAGCCGCACCGCCTCTTGTGTCACCGTCAAGTTTTGTAAGAACAAGACCGTCGATGCCGAGAGCCTCATTGAATGAAGAAGCAACGTTAACTGCATCCTGACCTGTCATTGAGTCAACAACAAGAAGTATTTCGTGGGGGTGAACAGTGCTCTTTATGTTTTTGAGTTCGTTCATCAGTTCCTCGTCAACGTGAAGACGGCCTGCCGTATCAAGAAATACGTAATCGTAGCCGTGATCCTTTGCGTGAGCAACTGCCTGCTTTGCAATATCAACGGGATTTATCTGACCGAGTTGAAAAACGGGTACGCCTGCCTTTTCGCCAACAACTTCAAGCTGTTTGATAGCCGCAGGTCTGTAAACGTCACAACCGACAAGCAGCGGTCTGTGTCCCTGATTTTTAAGCATAAGTGCAAGTTTTGCACTGTGAGTAGTTTTACCTGAACCCTGAAGACCGCACATCATAACGATTGTGGGCGGGTTGTTTGCGGTGTTAAGTCTTGACTTTGTACCGCCCATGAGATTGGTGAGTTCCTCGTTAACGATTTTTATAACCATCTGTGAGGGAGTAAGACTCTCCATAACCTTTGAGCCGATGGCTCTCTCGGTTACGTTTTTGGTGAAGTCCTTGGCAACTTTGTAGTTAACGTCTGCCTCAAGCAAGGCAAGACGGACTTCTCTCATGGCTTCCTTTACGTCACTTTCAGTAAGTGAGCCCTTACTTTTCAGTTTTTTAAAGGCGGCTTCAAGTCTGTCTGAAAGACCTTCAAATGCCACTTGAATCAATCCTTTCGGGCTTATTCGCTTATGACCTGAGTCAGAACGGAAATTCTTGCAGTTGCATCATTGATTTCTCTTGAAAGCAAGGCTCTGCGGTTAACTTCATTGATAACACGGGTTAACTCGTTGATTTCTTCAACGCTTGCCTTGATTTTCTCATTCTTTGCATGAAGACCGAGATGTTCTTCAAAGGAGATAAGTTGAGCCTCCGCTCTCTTTATCGCATCTCTTACACCCTGACGGGTTATGCCCTCATTTTCTGCGATTTCCGCAAGGGAGAGGTCGTCGTTATAATAATAGCTGATAAAATCCTGCTGCTTTTTAGTGAGCATTTCACCGTAAATATCAAAAAGGATAATTACATCAAGATTTTTTGCCATTATTTTTCCACCTCCTCGCCTTATATGTAAAGACTTTTAACTTTACAGCCTGCCCATTATACTAAAAAGAAGTGTAAATGTCAATACCTTTACAGTAAAAAGTTATATTTTCTGAAAAAAATAAGACGGATTTTACTCCGCCTTATAAAGTCTGTAGGAATACACCGTCGGTACTGCTATCATAACGAAAAGTATGCCGATAAAAATAACGGGATTTTCAAGTGCCGCCGTAGCAAGTATAACCATACCGCCCGCAACCCACAGTTTACCTGCAAGGCGGTGAGTTCTGTTCCAGTTTTCCGCATTGGCAAGTGTCCAGGGAAGTTTGATACCCATTGTATAACTCTGCTTACATTTAGGCAGATAGTTGCCCATTACAACAAAAAGGATTCCCATAAAAGAAATTACGATCATACCTATTTTAATCTGATAGCCGAGGGCATAAATATACGTTAAAGCCGAAACCAGAATTGAAAGGCAAGGCATCATCCAAAGAACGATTTTCATCATCACGGAATCTGCAAGATTTTTGCTTTTGGGATCAGCATTTGTCCCAATCATACAAATCCATTCAAGAACAAGTATAATCATAGGCAAGCCGAACACGGCAAAAACCTTACTGCTCCAACCGTTCGGAGTGTTATCGGCTCCGAAATGGGTTGCAAGGGTATCGGGAAGCCTGTCCCATAAAATAACACCTGCAATAACGGGTGTAAGGCAAAGTAAAGATGTTGCAATAAGCGTTTTCATATATTTTTTTATCATAAAACTACCTCCTGTCAGTCTTTCAAATCTTTGATAAAGAGCATTATTTCTTCAAGCACCGAGGCGTTGAGCTCGTAATAGATAAACTTGCCGTCACGCTCGTCACGGATAAGGTCGGCATCTTTGAGCACCGATAAATGCCTTGAAATAGCCGCACCGCTTATATCGAACTTTTCCACTATCTCCCCTGCGGATTTTCTGCCTTTTTTCAGCATTCCTAAAATTTCTCTCCTTGTGGGGTCAGACAAGGCTTTGAGTGTATTCTGCAAACTCAAGGTATCACTCCTTTTTCATTTAACATTTAACTTAATTGTTAAATGAATTATAGCACATTGCTTATCCTTTG
>CAYNIN010000027.1:0-17108 GCA_964397395.1 uncultured Faecalibacterium sp. | reverse complement strand
TTGTGAAGTTATTTCACGTTTTAAAGAAATACTTCCTTATCGGATATCGGCGTAAAATTATGCTTCTTTTTTATTTCTCTTCAGTTTTGAGAAAACCGCATCCATTGCTTTGTCAACAAGAGGGAAGAGATATTTTGCAATAAGCAAGCCGATAAGAGCGTAAAGGATACCCATAACAGCGGCGCCGAGAACGTCTGTGCAGTAATGCACTTCAACATAGATTCTCGAGAAGCCCATAAGAGCCGCAAAAACAAGGGCGGGAATGCCGATTTTCTTGTCGAGAACAAAAACTGCAAAACATGCTGCAAAGGCTGATGAGGTATGACCTGAGGGGAATGAGAAACTTGTAAGTTTATCAACGAACTCGGGGAACTGATAGGTTGAAAGCCATTTTTCTGCCATTTCGGGATTGTTGGCAGTCATAGCCGTAATCTTTTCAACCATAGTGTCAAACTTGGAAAGTCTGCCTGCATCAATAAACGCCTGCTTGTCGGCAAGAAGTGCATCAAGATTGAAAAGGTAGAAAGGTCTAACTCTTTCAAGAAGTTCTTTGATTACAAGGTTGTTAAGAACAAGCATAACAACAAGAGCCACAAGAACGGATAAACCTATTTTGCGGTACTTCTTTGTAAAGAGCATCACAAGGCCGGCGACAATAAAGATGATACCTTCATCACCAAGAGTAGTAATAACAACCATAATAGTTGTCAGAACGGAGTTCTGAATACCTTGCACCCATTCAAAAACGCCCAGATCGAAACCTAAAAACGATTCAAATATTGCATCCATTTTTAATTCCTTCTTTCTTTCAAAATTTTTATATATCAGTTTCTCTGTTTTTTCAGGAAACCTGACACCGTGTTATATCTCAAAAAGTTTTTTGAGTTTTTTAGAGGCATTGCCCACAGCAAGTGCCACCACTTCGTCACCGCCGAAAAGCACCGTACTGCCTCGGGGAATCATAAGAGTGCCGTTACGCATAATGTATGTAAGAACACAATCTTCGGGCATTTCGAGTTCCATAACTTTTTTGCCCGACTGCGACCAGTTTTCAGGTATTTTATATTCGCAGATGACGGCATCGCTGTTGCTTATATCCGCAATGACCTGCACTGCCGCACCGTCAATTTCGTGTTCAATGAGGTTGGTGATAATCTGCGTTGTGTTAACGGCAATATCAATGCCGAGTTTTTTCATCAGATAAATGTTTTTAGGGTTGTTGCTTCGTGAAACAGTTTTTTTAATACCAAACTGTTTTTTAGCAATCTCACAGACTATGATATTGTCCTCGTCCTTGCCCGTTACTGCAACAAGAGCATCAAAGGAACCTGCTTTTGCCTGGGCGAGAGTTTCAATCCTCGTGCCGTCACCCATTAAAACCTGGATACCAAGGTCGTCTGCTATTGTTTCACATCTGTTTTTGTTTTCTTCAATAACTCTGACGGTGTTGCCTTCTTCAAGAAGATTTTTTGCAAGATAATATCCGAGGGTACCGCCGCCGACAATTAAAATTTTCATCTGCTTTTCCCCTTTCAGATATTTGCATATACTATCATATCGCCCTGCATAATCTTAAGCCCGTGTTCATTGGCAAGGTGTACGGTACCGTCTTTTCGTTTTAAGGCAAAGGGCATTTCACCGCTTTTGCATCTTATATCCGAAAGAGCCTTACCCTCGTCCTTCTTTTCCGCTTTTTCCATATTAAAATGAAGGGCTGTACCCGATATATCAATAGGTTTTATTTCTTGGGCGCTTTCTGTAACAAGGCTTAAAAGTGCATCACATTCAAGTCTTGTTGCACACACGGTTTTAAGACCGAACTTTCTGAAAACAGATTCTCTTGAAGTATCAAGAAGTCTTACATATACATCTTTTATGCCAAACTCAACGTCAAGTATTCTTGCCGCCATAACATTTACATTATCGTTATTTGTTACAACAATGGCAATATCGGCATTGTCGCATCCTGCATTACGCAACACGTCAACGTCAATAGCCGTACCGTGAACGCACAGACCCGAAAAGTCACTGCCCAGAAGTTCAAAACGTTCTTTATCCTGCTCAACAATCGCAACATCATAACCGAGGCGGTCAAGATTCTGTGCAAGTCTTGAGCCCGTTTCACCGCAACCGATAATAATAATATTCATCTTTTACAGTTCCTCCTCAGACGTTTTTGTTGTAAATTTCAAAACTGCCCTTATCTGTTTCAATAAGGCAGTACTGACCAAGACAAAGAGCCCCCGGATTTACTGCACAGACACCCGTATAACCGTCATTATACATATTCTGCACGTGGGTATGACCGTACAAAGCAAGATTTGCTCTGACGGAACGTGCCTTGTCGAGAAGTTCGTAAAGACTCACTCTGACTCCCAGCGTGTCGCCGTGAGTTGCCATTACCGTTACGCCGTCGATATGAGCGTAGGCAAATTTATCTGCATCAAAATTAAAATCGTTGTTTCCTTTTACGGTAATAAATTTTATGTGAGGATAGTCTTCTTTTATGCTTTCCACTTCCGTAAGCCCGTCACCGAGAAAAAAAGCATGGGAGCAGTCCTTTTCTCTTTGCAGAATTGTCACAATTTTATTCTTATGACCGTGAGAGTCGGAAAAGACAAGAATTTTCATTCATAAACCTCTCAATGCTGACATAATAATTAGTAGTTAATATTCTAACATATGTCAGGAGATTTTTCAATGGATAATGAAACAAAACTTTCCTCCGAGCAGATTAAATCAATCACAGAGGACTATATCTCAAAGGAAGGCGGCAACGTTGACCTTAACGAGTTTATGAACAAACATCTTAACGACAAACAGAAAGAGGCAGTTAAACAGATCGTTTCAAACCCCGAGAAACTCAAAGCAATTTTATCCTCACCCATTGCGCAGAAAATGATAAACCAACTTTCTAAAAAGGACAGCAGTAAGGAGTAAACAAAAATGGACCTTGGGTCATTGAATATTGAAAATATAGAAAATATTCTTACCTCAATGAGCAGTGAAGAATTTGAGGATTTAAAAAACACGGCGTCTGCTCTTTTTTCCTCTTTTGAGAAAGACTCCGATAAAAAAGAAACAAACAAGCAGAAAACAAGCGGACCCTCTTTTTCGGGTTTTGACATTGACCTTGAGAGCATTACAAAAATAATGTCTGTTATGGAAAAGATAAAAAATCAACCCGAGGATCCCCGTTGCACCTTTTTGCGTTCGCTGAAACCAATGCTCAGCAACGAAAGAAAACATAAAGTTGACCAGGCGGTAAAGATGATGTCGCTGATGTCATTTCTGCCCATAATCCAGGAACTCGGAGGCAAAGAAAATGCGTGACTTCTGGGACGGCGGTGTGCCGAACCCTCTGCCACCGCCCATTAAAAAAATATACTCCCGTGCTTCAGAGATGAGTATTGACAGCGACACGGCTCTGATACTGACTCTCGTTATGCTTCTGAAAAAAGAAAACGCCGATAATATGCTTATACTGACCCTGCTTTATATTCTCACTTGACAAAGAGGCAAGAGTGGATTATCATAATATCACATAAGGTGACGAACGTAATACGGTTTCGGATTATATTCGCCGCCCTAAATCAAGGAGGATACAAAATTATGCAGTACAGTTATAAGCCTCACGGCGTATGTGCAAGAATGATAACTTTTGATATTGACGGCGACAAAGTAACAAACATCCGTTTTACAGGCGGTTGTTCAGGCAACACTCAAGGTGTAGCCGCCCTCGCAGAAGGTATGACCGTCAAGGAAATTACGGAAAGACTTTCAGGTATCCGTTGCGGTTTCAAGACTACTTCCTGTCCCGACCAACTCGCAAAGGCCGTTGCGGAAGCTGTTAAATAATCTTTCCCAAAAAATCGAACAACAAAAACAGTCACCTGCAAAGAACTTCTGCAGGTGACTTCGTTTATTCGGATATTACTGTGTATATGCTAACAGACTGCCGATGTTTGCATACATATCATAGCAGCATACATACTTGGTGTTAAAGAGTCTGTATAAGATGTTGAGTATTCTTACCCAAAGAGGTTTGAGAAGTGAGTTGTGACAGATACATCTGCAACTTGGTTGCAGATTTGCCGCCCACTGCTCATCCATAACAGGTCTGATGGTGTAGTCAATTACTTCCTGATAAGGAGCCGCCATCATCTGCTCTGCATAGTATTTACCTTCAGCCGAAACTGCAGTTACGGTGTAACTTGTGCTGTAATTAAGGTTAACAGCAAGAGCACCGTTTTTATCCGTTGTTCCGTTGCCGACAAGTTGACCTGCGGCATTTGTTACCTGAATGGTAAAGCCTTCGAGTGAATAGTTATCTGCATCTTTGTCTTCATCTTCAAAGTCGGTTCTGACAATCTGCATATTGATGGTATACACTCTCTGCTTCTGGTTGAAAACAGGTTGAAGAGTGAAACTGTCGCCGTCCTGAGTCTTGACATATTCAAGTTTGTTACCGTTTTCGTCATAAGTCCAATGATATGCAGGAATTACGAGGTTTGAAAGTGATGTTGTTACAGTTTCTGCTTCAACATACTTCCACTTGCCTGTGTGAACGTAAATGAACTGATTGTCCTGATAGCCTGCAACAGCAATGGAACCGCCGTTTTCGGCCACACCGCCGTATACAACACCTTCATCTGTTTTCGGATATGACTGACCGTTAACATCTTTATAAGCAAGGTTATATTTGTTTGCAGTTTCTGTGAAACTTGCTTTAACGGTAACGTTGCCGTAGATTTTATCAAGGTTTACTTCCTGATTGTTGTATGTCCAGTTTGCAAAAGTATAACTGTTCTTTACATCGGCTTCTCTTACGGGAGTTGCGGCATCGTAGGTTGCCTTGTTGCCGTGATGAACGGTATAGCCTTTTTCTGAAAGAGAAGTGCTGTCATAGTTAACGAAAGTAACTGTCCAGGATTTATCTTCACCTGTAAATTCGGCTTCAATTTCTGTGTTAGCGGTAATAGGTTCATCAATATTCTTCCAACTTGCAAATTTATAAGCGCCGTAGTTATAGTCTTTGATTCTTGTGGGGTTATCGCCACGGAAATCAACTGTGTAGCCTGATTTTACATAAAGTACATAAGTACCGTTTTCATAGACACATTCTCTGACAGGTGAAACTTCGTCACTTTCATCTTCAGTTGCAAATTCAACATAAGTGCTTTTTGCAGGTGCGATTACCTTTGTTATGTATCCGCCGTCTTTGACAACGTCTGTGTAGGGTACAGTTTCGTCAAGTGAGTTATTGTCAGCAGCATACTTATTTACAAAAGTTACTTTGTAGTAACCCTCCCAAGTGAAAACGGCGGTGCAGTTTTCTCTTGTGCAGTATCTTGTTGCTGTATAACTGTCGCCATTTGCAACATAAGTTCTTTCGCCTAAAACGTGATTGAGTGCCTCTTTGGTTACTGCTGTACTTACATTGGAGTCTCCGCAGTCAACACAGCCCATAATGTTATAGCCCATTTCTTCGCAAGTGGGTTCAACAGTTTCTGCAACATAGAGATTTGCATGAGCGCAGGTTTCACCTTCTGCAGAAACCGAGAAAGCAACAACTGCAAACATCATTGCAACAACTGCAAAGAGTATGAGAGCCTTTCTTAATGTTTTTTTCATTGAAGTTACCTCCTTATAATATTGAAAAAACTAAATATAGGTTATGGCAGGGCATACCATACCCGGCCTATTATACATTTTAAATATATAATTTTTTTAATCAATTGTCAATGGTATTAAGTAACAAAATTAAATGTTAATTTTTATATTATAAATTTGCAATACTTTAATACGGTGTAAATCAATCCTTAATCGGCAGGCTGAATTGACCTTACATAATAACTGCCGTCACTGTTTTTATTAAGAGTTACCGTCATATATTTTCCCGGTTCGGGAGGTACAATATTACCCTGACTGTCCTGCACCCATTCCGTAGAAGCGAGATAGCCTACGGTGAGAATAATACTGCTGCTTTTTTCCACAGCGTCAACAACATTGGGTGTATAAATGGGCGTGATACCCGTAATTGGAATTACATAGCAACTTTTCTTTTCGCTGTATTTGAATTCAACGCCTTCACCGCCGTCAACGGTACTGTGTCTGACAGCAACTTCATTTCCGAAAAGCGAAACAAACATTTCTTCAATTTCACTTTGAGGAATGAGCATACCGCTGTCACTGTATTCATAACTTTCGGGGTCTGCACCTGAAGAAAGCACCGACCAGATTGCGATTGAAAGAAGTTGCTGCATATCCGCTTTGGTAATATCGTCAAAGGTGTCGGGGTCGTTCATAATAACGGGAGCAATAAACTCCTCGTACTCGGTATACTTTGCTTCGTTTTTTTCGCTTATGCTGTCACCGATTCTGTTACCGATAAATCCGATAATGCTGAAAATGCCAACAATTACAAGAAAGACAACAACAAGTCCTACGATAAAATTAAGGGGCGATTTTTTCTTTGCGTGTTCCATAAATTCACCTTACCTGACCGTTACCGCTTATAATGTACTTCTGCGAAGTGAGTTCGGGCAAACCGAGGGGACCTCTTGCGTGTAATTTCTGGGTTGAAATACCGATTTCGGCACCGAAACCGAACTCTCCCCCGTCGGTAAATCTTGTTGAAGCGTTAACATAAACTGCCGCCGCATCAATCTGCGAGGTGAAAAGATTTGCCGAAAGGTAGTTATCCGTAACAATACACTCACTGTGTCCGCTTGTATATGTCATTATGTGCTCAATGGCCTCGTTTATATCATCGACAACTTTCACGCTGATTTCATAGCCGAGATATTCCTTGCCGTAATCCTCTTGTGTTGCAGGAATAACCGAAGGAAGAATCTCTCTCGTCTTTTCATCACCGTGAAAAACAACATTCTTTTCAGTTAGTTTTTCATAAATGACAGGCAGAACCTTTTCTGCAACGTCCTTATGTATAACAAGGCTTTCGCAGGCATTACACACCGAAGGGCGTGAAGTTTTTGCATTATAGATAATATCTGCCGCCATAGTAAGATTTGCGTCTTTATCAACATAAACGTGACAGTTGCCCGTACCTGTTTCAATTACGGGTACGCTTGAATTTTCAACGCAGGCTTTAATGAGTCCCGCACCGCCTCTGGGAATGAGCACGTCAACATACTCGTTCATTTTCATAAGTGCCGTTGCCGACTCTCTTGTCGTGTCTTCAACAAGTTGAATACAGTCTTCGGGGAAACCTGCTTTGCTCAAAGCCGTTCTCATGGTTTTTGCCATAGCCATATTTGAATTTATGGCTTCTTTACCGCCTCTTAAAATAACGGTGTTACCCGATTTCAGACAAAGTGCCGCCGCATCAACGGTAACGTTGGGTCTTGCCTCAAAAATAACGGCAATTACACCGAGAGGTACACTGACTTTTTCAATTTTAAGTCCGTTAGGTCTTATCCCTCCGCTTATTACTTTTCCGCAGGGATCGTCAAGGGCAACAATCTGCATAACCGCCTGACTGATTGCCTCGATTCTCTCTTTTGAAAGGCTGAGTCTGTCAATAAGGGATTCGCTCATACCGTTGGCTCTTGCGTTATCCGTGTCGATTTTGTTCTGTGAGATTATGTAATCACTTTCATTTAAAAGTTCTTTTGCAATAAGTGTGAGAGCCTCGTTTTTTTCGCCCGTTGTTTTTGTCATTAAAAAGCGTTCTGCTTTTTTTGCTTTTATACCGATTTGTGTAAGCATAGTATCACTCCTTATTTATTCATACCTCTTTGGGTAAGAAAAGCGTACCCGTGTTATGTCCGTCGATAAGTTTGTAGATGTCCTGAGGTGCCGTACCGTTCATTATAACCGTAGGAATACCAACTGCAGTTGCAATTTCCGCCGCATGAATTTTGGTCACCATTCCGCCCGTACCTCTTGCAGTACCTGCACCGCCGCACATGGCAATAAGGTCATCGTTTATTTCACGCACAACGGGAATCAGTTGTGCATCAGGGTTTTCCGTGGGGTTTTCGTCAAAAAGTCCGTCAATATCGGAAAGAATGATAAGACCCTCGGCGTGAATGAGTTTTGCAACGATAGCGGAAAGGCTGTCGTTATCGCCGTAGACGATTTCTTCCGTTGCAACACTGTCGTTTTCGTTAACAATGGGTACTGCGCCGTACTCAAAAAGTTTTTCAAAGGTGTTTTCAAGATTAAAACGTCTTTGGTCGTTTTCAATATCACTTTTTGTAATAAGAAGCTGACCCGTTTTAACTCCGTTTTCACCGAAGTACTTGTCATACATAAACATCAGTTCACACTGACCCACTGTTGCCGCTGCCTGTCTTCCGGGAATATCCTTGGGTCTTTGGGAAAGTCCCAACTTGCCCACACCAACTGCGATGGCACCTGATGTTACAAGCACAACGTCAACACCCGAATTATGCAAATCCGCAAGAACAGAGCAAAGTTTAACCATTCTTCTGATGTTTATTTTTCCCGTTTCGTATGTAAGGGTGGAAGTCCCCACCTTGACAACCAATCTTTTTGCTTTTGAAATGCTGTTCATTTCAGTCACCCTCTTTTATATATTCGTCTATGATTTTTCTGTATTTTTCTTCCCTGTCAACATGACCCACGGCAGTAAAGTTCATTCTGTCAATGCGCAGATATTTTTCCGCCGCCTTTTTCACATCGTCAAAAGTGACGGCTTTCACTCTTTCGATGATTTCATCGTCGGTTATCGCCTTATCAAGAAGCAAAAGAGTGTAGCCCGTTGCAGAAAATCTTGACTGCGGTTGTTCACGGGACATAATGAAACTTGAAGCAAGTTTTTCCTTTGCTATGGAAACCTGCCTTTCGGTAACCCTTTCTCTGAAAGAGGAAACAATTCCGAGAGTTTCCCTGATTGCTTTTTCTTCAAAAGACGGTGAAAGTCCCATTGAGATATTTATATAACCGCCTTCGGTAAATCTTACAAGAAAAGAATCAATACTGTAAACCAGACCCAATTCTTCACGGATACGTCTGCCGAGCATGGAAGATGAGCCAACACCTAATATATATGTCAGTATCTGCAAAGGGTAAAGGTCTTGGTGTTCGATGCCGACTCCCTCAAAACTCATTGAAATCTGAGTCTGTTCCGTTTCTTTCTGCACCCTTGAGATACCGTAATTATAGGTAAGGGCTTTGCTTTCGGGTTTGTAACGGGTGTTTTCGTCTTCGCCGAAATATTCCTCAATCTTTTTTGTTATTTCTTCTTCGTCAAAGTTTCCGCTCACACCGATAATTATTCTTTCAGGAACGTAAAACTTTTCAAGATAGTCGGTGAAGTCTGCCTTTGCCATTTCGGAAACAGTCTGCTTTGTGCCGAGAATTTCAAGAGAAAGTCCGTTTCCTTTATACATCGAAGATTCATTCACCTCAAAGCATTTATCGGCAGGGTCATCTTCGCACATAGCAATTTCTTCAAGGATAACGCCTTTTTCCGTTTCGATATCCTTTTCGTCAAGACGTGGATTTTTAACAAGGTCAAAAAGAATATCCGCCGCCTTGATTATCTGATAGTCAAGGGCTTTAACATAAAAATATGTGTACTCTTTTGTGGTGTATGCGTTGTAACTTGCACCGATTTCGTCCATTGACTCGGCAATTTCAAAGCCGCTTCTGTTTTTACTTGCTTTGAAAACGATATGCTCAATAAAATGGGATATGCCGTTGTTCTTTTCATTTTCATACTTTGAACCGCTTGCAACCCATACTCCCACCGTTGCAGAGCGAAGGTCATTTCGCTTATCAAAAAATACTCTCAGTCCGTTTTCAAACTGTTTCATTTTCATAAAAATGACCTCCTTTTCTCAATTTATGCAGAAAACTGCGAATTATAAAGTTCGGCATAGAAGCCGTCTTTTGCAAGAAGTTCCTTGTGCGTTCCCGTTTCAAGAATTTTGCCCTCATTCATAACAATGATTGCATCGGCTTCTCTGATAGTTGAAAGACGGTGAGCAATAACAAAGTTCGTTCTGCCCTGCATAAGATTTTTCATGGCTTTCTGAATCTGAAGTTCTGTTCTCGTGTCAACGGAAGATGTTGCTTCATCAAGAATGAGAATGTCGGGAGAAGTGAGGATTGCTCTTGCGATTGTTATAAGCTGTCTTTGACCGACGGAAAGATTAGTGCCGTCTTCTTCAAGCATTGTGTCATAGCCGTTTGAAAGAGTCGAAATGAAACTTTCAAGTCTTGCGGCTTTAACCGCATTATTAAATTCTTCTTCTGTGGCTTCGGGCTTTCCGTAAAGTATGTTTTCTCTCACGGTACCCTTGAAAAGCCAGGTATCCTGAAGCACCATACCTAAAATATTACGCAGGTTTTTCCTTGAAATATCCTTTATGTCGGTACCGTCAATTTCAATTGAGCCGCCCTTAATTTCATAAAAGCGCATAAGCAGGTTAACAATAGTGGTTTTACCTGCACCCGTGGGACCGACGATTGCAACAAGTTCGCCCTCGCCCACATCAAGACTGAAGTTTTCGATAAGAGGCTTGTCGGGAAGATAAGAGAAGTCCACGTTTTTGAAAGAAATGCTCTTTCCGTATTCAAGATGTTTTTTATTTTCACTTTCAACTTCTTCCTCGTCTTCTTCAAGCACTTCAAAAACTCTTTCCGCACTTGCAAGAGAAGACTGAAGACTGTTTGCTATATTGCTAAGGTCAACAATGGGCTGCATAAGCATCTTGGAATAAGCCATAAACACCGTAATGGCACCCACAGTCTGTTCGCCCTTTATAATAAGATAACCGCCCATTGCGCAAATAATTACATAACCTGCGTTGTTGGCAAAATTTATCAGAGGATTGAGAATGCCCGAAAGGAACTGTGCCTTACGGCTTACTTCATAGAGTTCATCATTGATTGCATCAAATTCTTCAATTGCAGTTTCTTCGTGACCGAAGGCTTTGACAATCTTGTGACCTGTGAACATTTCCTCAATGTGACCGTTAACATCGCCCGTAACTTTCCACTGCTTTCTGAAATACACCTTTGAATAGTTTAAAACAATCATAGCAATAACAAAGCATACGGGGAAAGGCATAAGACTGCTCAAAGAAAGGCTGACGCTCTGCTTCATCATAATCGCAAACACACCGACGAAAGTTACGGCGGAAGTTATAATCTGAACAAGACTGTGCTGAATGGTATTATTGATGTTATCAACGTCGTTGATAATACGGCTGAGAATGTCGCCCTTGTTGTGACTGTCAAAAAATTTGAGAGGGAGTTTTGAAAGTTTCGTGTTAAGATTGAAACGCAGTTTTGTAATAAGGCTCTGCACAACTCCCGCCATAATGTAATGCTGAAGAAAACTCATAACGGAACTTGTTGCATAGATAGCAAGAATCGTGATAAGAATTGAGTAAATGGGTGAAAAATCGAAAGTGCCGCCTGCAAGTTTGCTTTTTACCTGCACATCAAGGACATCAATAATATCACCTAAATAATCGGGTCCGAGAACATTAAGATATGCACTCACAGCAGTAAAAATAACTGTCAAAACGATGTGGATTTCTTTTCCCTTGAGAAGTTTAAGCAGTTTTTTAGCCGTACCCATAAGGTTCTTCGGTTTATCTTTTTCCGAAAGTTTCTTTTCACGGTATGCCGCATATTTGTCACCGGTATAGGTGTTCATTTCTTTTTTGGGGGTAAGTTTATTCTTTTTCATTCTGCTTCCCCCTCTGTTATCTGTGAAGAATAGATTTCTTTATACACTTCGTTATTTTCAAGAAGTTCTGCATGTGTACCCATACCGCAGATTCTGCCTTCTTCAAGAACGATTATGTTGTCCGCATCAATTATTGTGCCCACTCGCTGTGCAACAATAATAACCGTTGCGGTCAGATTTTCTTTAATGGCTTTTCTGAGTTTGGCATCGGTGGAAAAATCAAGAGCAGAGAAACTGTCATCAAAAACATAGACTTCGGCATCTCTTGTCAGAGCCCTTGCAATTGAAAGGCGCTGTTTCTGTCCGCCGGAAAGGTTTGTACCGTTCTGACTGACAAAAGACTTTATACCCTCGGGGAGTTTATCCACAAATTCACTGCTTTGCGAAATGTCAAGAGCAAGTCGCATACGGCTTTCCGAAGCGTTTTCGTCACCGTAACGGAGATTTTCTTCCACACTGCCGCTGAAAAGACATGCCTTCTGCGGAATGAAGCCGATTCTTGAACGGAGATTTTCCTGACTTAAATCTTTTACGTCAACGCCGTCGAAAAGCACCTGACCTTCCGAAGCATCATAAAAACGGGGAATGAGATTGACAAGAGTTGACTTGCCGCATCCCGTACCGCCGATTATTGCCGTTACTTTACCTGCCTGTGCAGTAAAGGAAATATCTTTCAGTATGTACTCACCGGAACCTTCATAGCCGAAAGAAACATTTTTAAATTCAACGGTGCCTCTTTTTTCTTCCGCAACATCAAGCACCGTTTCTTTATCTTTAACCGTAGGCTCGATATTTAAAACTTCGAGTATACGTTTGGCGGAAATTCTTGCTCTGGGTACAATAACAAACATAGCCGCCGTCATTGTGATCGATCCCACAATCATAATCATATAGATAACGAATGCCTGCAAATCACCGATGGCACTGAGAAGTTTGTCCTGCTCCAGAATATAGTCAAGAGCATCAAGATTTCTTGCCGCAACGAGAATAAGGCAATCAAGAGCAAGTATGACAAGCACTATGCAAACGGGAACAAGGATTGACATAAGCCTCTGAAATTTAAGAGTCAGGGCAGAAAGTTCCTCGTTTCTTGAGTTGAACTTTTCGTCTTCGTGTTCACTTTTATTAAAAGCACGGATAACTCTTATACCGCTTATTTTTTCTCTTATAAAACTGTTAATTGAGTCAACGAGTTTCTGTCTTCTTCTGAAAATAGGCATAACGGTCTTAATGACGATAGCGGCAATAACGCCGATTATGGGAATAACGGCAAAAATAATCGTTGCAAGTTTAGCGTTAAGGAAAAACGCCATAACAACGCCACCGATGAGCATAACCGGAGCCGAGATGATCATTCTCAAACCTTGCAGAATAAAATCCTGCATAACTCTGACATCGTTGGTGCAACGGGTAACAAGTGACGGTGTGCCTATTTTATCTATATCACTCTGGGATAAAGATTCAACTTTAAGAAATATTTCTCTGCGCAAAAGTCTGCCGTAAGAAGCAGAAGTCTTACTTGAAAAATAACTGTTGCACACGGAAATGCACACGCCTACTGCCGACACGCACATCATAATGATGCCGACTTTGATAACGTAATTTATGTCACGGTTTGCAATACCCGTATTTATAATATCAGACATAAGAAGCGGCAAAGAAAGGCTGCAGAGTTGCGCAAGAACAACGAAAACCATCGCCGCCGCTACTGTTACTTTTATATGTTTAAGTTTTTTCAAAAGTTCTATCAAAAAATTCAACCTCCGATAACATATTTATCCCGAATTTTTTCTGAAAATCAAAAAAATGCATATAATCAGACAATTATAATGCAGTATAGCATTTTTATATGAACAAAGTGTAAACTATCTTATTTTTAAATAATTTTAACAAATTAAAAACTGTTGTATTTATGCCCTCATATTGATATAATACATTTATCAATTTTTTGAAGGTGAAAATATGAAAATTCAGAAAGAAATTTCCCCTCTTGCCTTTACACCCTCACAGAGTTTTATAGGCAAATATCAGAAACTGATAAAAGAAAAGGTTATCCCTTATCAGTACAATGTTTTAAGGGATATGAACGAGGACACGGAAAAAAGCCACGTTATACAGAACTTCATCAATGCAGGCAAAGCCCTTCGTGGCGAAGATACGGGTGACGGCTTTTACGGTATGGTCTTTCAGGACAGCGATGCGGCAAAATGGCTTGAAGCCGCCGCTTTTTCCCTTGCCGTTTATCCCGACGAAGACCTTGAAAAAATCTGCGACGAAGTTATAGAAACCGTTTCAAAGGCACAGGACGAAGACGGTTATCTCAACACATACTTCACCGTAAAAGACAAAGAGAAGCGGTGGACTAACGTTTTCGAGGCTCACGAACTTTACTGCAGCGGTCACTTTATGGAAGCCGCCACCGCCTATTACGAGGCTACGGGCAAGGACAGCCTTCTTAAAATCATGAAGAAAAACGCAGAACACATTTACGATATTTTTATCACCCAAGGACACGGGGGCTATCCCGGTCACCCCGAAATTGAACTTGCTCTGCTGAAAATGTACGAAGTGACAAAGGACGAAAAATGCCTGACTCTTGCAAAGCATTTCATTGATGTAAGAGGTGTTGACCCCCGATATTACGAAAAAGAAAGGGAAAGCCGCAACTGGACGGTATGGGGCGGTAACGGCAAAGACCACGAATATCAGCAGAGTATGAAACCCGTAAGAGAGCAGACCGACGCCGTAGGTCACTCCGTAAGAGCCGTTTATCTTTATACGGCTATGGCTGACCTTGCTTCACGTACCGATGATGCGGAACTTTTCTCCGCCTGCAAAAAACTGTGGCACAGTATCACAAGAAAAAGAATGTATGTGACCGGTGCCATCGGCTCAACGGTACACGGCGAGGCTTTCACCAAGGACTACGATTTGCCCGGCGATACGGTTTACGGTGAAACCTGCGCTTCAATCGGACTTATGTTTTTTGCCCGTCAGATGCTTCAGAATGAAGTTAAGGGCGAATATGCCGACGTTATGGAAAGGGCTTTTTATAACACCGTCCTTGCAGGTATGGAAATCAGCGGTGAACGCTTCTTTTATGTTAACCCCCTTGAAATTATCCCGGGAATATCAGGCTCTGCCCAAACCCACAGACATACTCTCACACAGCGCCCCAAGTGGTATGCCTGCGCCTGCTGTCCCCCGAATGTTGCAAGACTCATTTCGTCTTTCGGCTCTTACGCCTACGGTGAAAATGAAGACACGGCATATTGCCACCTGTTTGCAGGCGGCAGTGTAAAATTCAAAAACGGAACAGAACTTAAATGCGAAACAGGTTATCCTTATTCTTTCACAGTAAATTATGAAGTTATCAAAGGGGGAAACCTTGCTATACATATTCCCTCCTGGAGCAAAAACTACACTCTCGAAGTAAACTCTGTTTCCGTCAGAACCCGGGCAAAAGACGGTTATGTTTACCTTTGCGCCAAAGACGGCGACAGAATAACTATCGCTCTTGACGGCACACCGAGATTTATTTATGCCGATTTAAAAGTACCGAGGCTCAGCGGTATGACAGCAGTAATGCGTGGCCCTCTCGTTTACTGCTTTGAGGGAAAAGACAACGAAGATGACATTCTTTCTCTGAGAATAAAAAAAGGCGGCAACATCACAGAAAAAGAAATTACAGACGATATTTTAGGTAAAACCGTCACGCTCTCTGTTGAGGGATACAAAGGAAAATGCGAGGATTCCCTCTACTTTGAAGCCGCCCCCGAGTTTGAACCCTTTACCCTTACGGCTGTTCCCTACTGTCTTTGGGGTAACAGAGGCGAAAACCAGATGAGAGTATGGATGAATGAAATGTAAAATGCAGAATAAACGCAATAAGGACGCCCTTTCCGGACGTCCTTATTTCTTCATAATATATTTTCTCGATTTAAAAGCCGTAAAGCTTGTATGTTTGAGTCAGCGAGAGATATTCTATCATCAAAATTGCTTTTTTGCAATATTCAAACTAACCAAATAAATCTTCAATTTTTTGTAGGATTTTACACAGCAAAAGAAATTATGCCCATTCAAGTTTAATTTTAATATACAAACTATACAAAAACTACGCTTTTTTCTGAAGATGAAGAAAACTAAAATAAAAATTATTCTCTCAAATCTAAAAAAAGTTTGCAAACAGTAGAAAATTTTGGTTTTATGTGGTACAATAATTATTGGTATGTAAACATTACTAATAAAATAAGAGGTGCAAAAACATGAGTTTTAAAGAATTGATTATCAATGCAGGTTCTTCATCATTAAAGTACCAGGTTTTTGAAATGCCCGAAGCAAAGGTACTTGCAAAAGGTATTTTTGAACAAATCGGTACTGCCTGCACTCTCACACACAAAATTGACAAAGACGGCGAAGAAGTAAAGGTGCTTAATGCAAAGCCCGTCGATGCAAAAGACCACAACGACGCTATCACCATTCTCCTTGAAACCCTCACCGATAAGGAAATCGGCGTTCTCAGCACAATGAATGACATTTCCGCAGTCGGTCACAGAGTTGTTCACGGCGGTGAAAAGTTCAGCGAAAGCGTTGTTGTTGACGAAGCAGTTAAGGAAAACATCAGAAAGTGCATCCCCCTCGGTCCTCTCCACAATCCTGCAAACCTTCTCGGTATTGAAGTTTGCGAAAAGATTATGGCAGGTATTCCCCAGGTTGCAGTTTTTGACACAGCATTCCATCAGACAATTCCCGACTATGCATATATGTATGCTCTCCCCTATGAGTACTACCTCAAACACGGCATCAGACGTTACGGTTTCCACGGCACAAGCCACAGATACGTTACTGCTCATGCAACAGACTTCCTTATGAACAAGTATCCCGGCAAGTACAATAAAGACGACCTTAAAATCGTAACATGTCACCTTGGCAACGGCTCATCAATTTCCGCTATCAAGGGTGGCAAATGCTATGACACCACAATGGGTCTTACTCCCCTTGAAGGTATTATGATGGGTACACGTTCAGGTTCAATCGACCCTGCTATCATCTCTTTCCTTTGCGACAAGGAAGGCCTTACTGCAAAAGAAGTTGACGCTATCCTCAACAAGAAGTCAGGTATGCTCGGTCTTACCGCAGAATTTGACGAAAACGGCAATTATGTTGAAGGCTCCTCAACAAGTGACAACAGAACGATTGAAGGTCGTTCCAAGAACGGTTGCAAGAGAGCACAACTTGTTGAAAAAATGCTCTGTCATCAGCTCGTTAAGTATATCGGCGGTTTCGCTGCTGCTATGGGCGGTGTTGATGCAGTCGTATTCACAGGCGGTATCGGCGAAAACAATCCTCACTACCGTGCAGCAGTTGCAGAAAACCTTGCTTTCCTCGGCACTGCAATCAATGCAGAAGCAAACGG
>CAYNIN010000026.1:0-17307 GCA_964397395.1 uncultured Faecalibacterium sp. | reverse complement strand
AGTGCTATTTCTATCTTCTTTCAAGCGGTATCAGCCAGCTTAATAAAATGGGACACGCAGGCATCAAGGAATGGACTTCAAAGAGCCCTGACCGTGTTTATGCTTTTGCAGTTAACGACTATCCTCAGATTTCCGCATACTTAAGAATTAAAGCAGGTAAGTCAAGAGCCGGCAGAGGTGAATATAAGAGAGCAATGCCTTTCTTCACCCTTCGTTTCGACAGCCTTGACAGTGCCCTTGCAATTCTTATGGGCACAGGTGATATGCTCGAATATACAAAGCAGGGCAAACTCATTATGGACGGTGGTCCCGAATTCGGTGCACAGATTGGCGGCTTTATGCTTGAAATCGGCGATTTGGCAAAATAAAATAAGATAAAAAAAGAACATCAACTGTTGAAAAATGACAGTTGATGTTTTTTATGCTTTAATTTTTGCTGTTTGTTGCCTTTTGAATGTTAAACCAGAATTCAACGCCCTTTTCAAAGTTTATAACTCCGTAATCCTGTTCGTGAAGTTTCTGAATAACGGAAACGATTGAAAGACCGAGACCGAAGCGGCCTTCTTCTCTTGAATGGGATTTATCGGCACGGTAAAAACTCTGCCAAATATTTTCGATGTCCGAGCCTGGTATGGGTTTGCCCGAGTTGAAAACTCTGACGGTATAATGTTCACCCTCGTCTTCGGCGGTAATACGCAGTTCTCTTTCAAAGTCAATGTGACTCAGAGCATTGGAAAGGTAGTTGTTGAAAACCTGAAGAACAAGTTCCGTATCGCCGTAGCCGTAAAACTTTTCGTCGATATTCACCGTAAGGTTTGCATTGACACTTTCGATTTTCTTTTTTTGCATCTCAAGGTCTTGGGTGATTAACTCTCTTATATTGAAAGTGCTTGAATTTGGTTTGTAGGTTTCGGAGCCGTAGTGGAGATATTCCATCAGACGAATGACAAGTTTGTTCATTTTCTGGGTTTCGTCAATAATGATGTCGCAGAACTGTTCGGTACTGTCGCAACCTATACCGTACTTCATACCTTCCGCATAAGCTTGTATAACGGAGATGGGAGTTTTCAGTTCGTGGGAGGCATTGGCGATGAAAGAACGCATTATCTTTTCCGTGCGTCTTTCTGTTTCAATGTCCATTTCAAGACGGATATTCTCGCTTTTAAGAGTTTTCAGTGCTTTGCTCAGGGAGTCGGAAAGGCTGTTGATGTTGCCCGAAAGTTCGTCAATTTCTTTTATTTTGAAATGGGGTGCCCTTGCCGAAAAGTCCATGCGGGTAAGCCTTTTCGTTGTGGTGTTGAGTATTATCATAGGCTTTGTGAAAGCGCTGATGTAGTACTCGGCAATAATGCAGATGAAAATTGCAATGCCGATGGTAACTGCAAGGATGATATAACTTGCAAGCATAGCGTTTTCCTTGAGCCTGTCAACATTGGAGTAAATTTCAACGGCGGAGTTTTCACCGAAAAATGCACCGTATACTATATACTTTGCCGTTGTATAATACTCCTGACGCAGTTCGATGAATGAACCGTCTTCGAAAACCGTACTCGAAAGGAAAGTCATAATACGGGGGCGGAGAATAACTTCGCTTTCCTCGGGGGTGGGGGTGAAGATAATCTGGTTACTTGCCGTAGTGTAGAACAGTTCGTCTTTCGGGGTATAAATTTCTATGTAAAAATCGTGACTTGCTTCAATTTCCGAAAGGGTAACTTTGTAATTTTCGTCGGTAAAATCAAGTTCTGCTATCTGTTCGGCACTGTTTTTGAGAATAAAACTTTCCGCAGAAAGAAAAATATCATCCATAAGAAAGAACATCACGGGCATTATAATGCATATTGCGACTGCCGCCGTTATAAATCGTCTTATGAAAGAGCCGCTGCCTATACTTCTTCTGACTTTTTTCTTTTTATTTTTAGCCATCAGTTTTCCTCTATCTTGTAACCGATACCGTAAACTGTTTTAAGGTGTTTTGTGCCCCAGGGGCCGAGTTTTGTACGCAGTCTTGCAACGTGGGAGTCAACGGTGCGCACGTCACCCTGATAGTCATAGCCCCAGACTGTATCAAGAAGTTGTTCTCTGCTGAAAACTCTGCCGGGGGATTCGAGAAACTTTTTGAGAATATTATACTCTTTGAGAGTCAGGTCAATTTCAACTCCGTCAAGACGCACCTCGTGGGCACTGTCGTTGAAAATCAGAGCATTGAACTGCTTTTCTTCAGAGGCAGATGCACCTGAATTGCTTCTTCTTAAAACAGCCTCAACTCTTTTAACAAGAACAGTGGGGCTGAAAGGTTTTGTAACATAATCGTCTGCGCCTGCTTCGTAACCCGTAAGTTCGTCAAATTCCTCACTTCTTGCAGAAAGAATAATAATGGGCAGAGCGGAAGTTTCTCTGATTTTTCTTGTAACTTCCCAACCGTTGAGTCCCGGCATCATAATGTCGAGAATCATAAGTTTAACATCGTCCTTGTTTTCTTCAAAAAGTCTGTAGGCCTCATCACCGTCTTCGGCTTCCATAACATCGTAGCCTGCCTGCTTTAAAAAGTCGGAAACGAGAGAACGGATTCTTTTTTCGTCGTCGGCAACTATAATCGTGTTCATAGAATTACCTCACTTTGTTATCCTTTTTTTAATCATATCATAACTATAAAAAATTAACAATACGAAAATGTGACAAGCAGTTAAATCTTTTGTAATTTTTTAGTTTTTTGTTCATCTTTTTTTCGTTGACAGTAGGCAATAAATGGTATAGAATGTATATTGTATAATTGTAAAGCAAACAAGGCTGTTGCCGAAAGGAGAAAAATATGATTTATGTAAACAAAAATAACGTTTTCCATCTGCAGACGGAAAAGACAAGTTATGTTCTCAGGGCACTTCCCACAGGTCAGATTGAAGGTATGTACTACGGCAGAAAGGTGCGTAATACCGAGGATTTCACATATCTTTACGATAAACACGCTTCGGGTTACAGTAACTCAACCCCCTATACCCAGGAGGATACATCTCTTTCCCTTGACCATATTGCCCTTGAATACTCCGCCTACGGAAAGGGTGACTACCGACTCCCTGCAATGCAGCTTCTTTCCGCCGACGATAACTTCACAACAGACTTCAAATATAAATCTCACGCCGTTACTACTACGAAACCCGACCTTAAAGGTCTTCCTTCAAGTTACGGCGAGAGCCTTACTCTGACTCTTATTCTTGAAGATACTGTCCTCGGTGCAGAACTTCATCTGTTCTATACCGTTTTTGAGGAATGTAACGTAATTACAAGAAGTGCACGGCTTGTGAATAAGAGTGATAAGTTAATTAAAATCCATTCTCTTATGAGTATGCAACTTGACATTCCCAGAGGGGATTATGTAATGCTCTCCTTTGACGGTGCATGGGCAAGAGAAAGATATAAGCACGAAAGACCTCTTACGGCAGGTGTGTGCGAAATCGGCTCAATTGCAGGTTATTCTTCCAACAGACACAATCCTTTCTTTGCCATAAGAGAAAGCGACTGCACGGAACATAGCGGTAACTGTTTCGGCTTTAATCTTGTATATTCGGGTAATCATATCGCAAGAGCAGAAGTTTCAACTCACGGCCTTGTAAGAATCCAGAACGGTATCAACCCCTTTGAGTTTGAATGGGCACTCGGTGCAGGAGAAAGTTTTGACTCACCTGAAAGTGTTATGACTTTCAGCCACGAGGGTCTTAACGGTATGAGTCACAATATGCACGATTTCGTCAACGAACACATCGTAAGAGGCTATTGGAAGAACAAGGAAAGACCTATCCTTGTAAACAATTGGGAAGCCACAACCTTTAACTTCAACGAAAAGAAAATTCTTGACATTGCAAAGGCAACGAAGAATATCGGTGCCGAGATGTTTGTTCTTGACGACGGCTGGTTCGGCAAGAGAAACAACGATAAAGCAGGTCTTGGCGACTGGTATGTCAATATGAAAAAACTTCCCAGCGGTATCGGCGGACTTGCTAAAAAAGTTAACGATATGGGACTTAAATTCGGTCTTTGGGTTGAGCCCGAAATGGTAAACCCCGATTCCGACCTTTACCGTCTTCATCCCGATTGGGCAATGACCACCGACGTCTATACTCCCTCACAGGGCAGAAATCAGCTTACTCTTGACCTTACCAGAGAAGAAGTGCGTGAGTATATCATCAACACTATGACCGATGTTTTCCGTTACGGTAATATTGAATATATCAAGTGGGACAATAACCGTCATTTCTCCGATGTTTTCTCAAGAAGAAAGGGCGCAAGAAGCGGTGAGTATTTCCACAGATACATTATGGGTCTTTATGAAATCTGGGACGCTCTTACGGGTAAGTTCCCCGAAATTCTCTTTGAAGCCTGTTCAAGCGGCGGCAACAGATTTGACCTTGGCACATTCTGCTATATGCCTCAATGCTGGACAAGTGACAACACCGACGTTCTCGACAGACTCTATATTCAGAGCGGTACTTCCTACGGCTATCCCCAGTCTGTTATGACAATGCATGTTGCCGCTTCCATCAGTTTTGCAAACTTCCGTCATCAGAGTATCGAGCACCGTTTCAACGTTTCCGCTTTCGGTGTTCTCGGCTATGAACTTGACGTAACGATGCTTTCGGATATGGACAGAGCAAAGGTTAAAAAGCAGATTGAATATTACAAAAAGCACAGACGTCTTCTTCAGTTCGGCACCTTCTCAAGAACGGGTGATATTGCCGTAAGCGACAAGATTCAGTGGCAAATTACAAGCAAAGACAAAACCGAGTCAATGATGGGCTACTTCGTTGACCGAGTTAAACCTAATTGGGGTAACGATGTTATCAAATTCGTTGACCTTGATGAAGATTATCTTTACGATATGAGCGTGCGCACACAGATTCTCGAATTCAAAAACTTCGGCGAAATTATCAACGTACCTTTGCCGAAGAAACTCGACCTTGAAGACGGAAAGATGTTTGATTTTCTTTGCAAGACCGTTAAACTCCGCAATGAAAAGGAAGATTATACCATCGGCGGCGACGCTCTTATGAACTCGGGATTCAAACCCAAACAGCCTTTCTGTTACAGCGGATTCAATTTCTCAAATTCGAGAATACTTTTTGATAACGATTCCAGAATGTACTATCTGAAAAAGACGGAAGAATAATATGGATATGGATACAAAAAACAACATCAGATGGGTGGATAATATGGAATTAACTAATGAAATAGCAAAAGTCTGTCAGGCATTTGATTTGCACGGTGAACTTGTAAGAACAGGTGTTTTCACCGACGGACTTATAAACGCAAGTTATCTTGCAGTTTTTGACGATGGAGGTAAAACAAACAAGTTCCTTGTACAGTCCATCAATACCAATGTTTTTAAAAATGTTGACGGACTTATGGGAAACATCGTAGGCGTTACCTCATTTTTAAGAGAGAAAATCATTCAGCAGGGCGGTGACCCCGAAAGAGAAACTCTCAATTTCGTTCCCGCAAAGGACGGTAAATTCTACGCTCAGGTTAACGGCAAACACTGGCGAATTTACAAATATGTGGACAACAGTTATACTATGAACGTTATTGAAGACTCAAAGTGCTTTGAAAATGCAGGCAGAGGCTTCGGTATGTTCCAGAGAAACCTTAACGATTATCCCAGCGAAGAACTTCATGAAACTATCAAGGATTTCCACAACACACCAAAGAGAATGGAAAACCTTGAAAAGTCAATTGCCGCCGACGTTAAAGGCAGAGCCTCATCGGTACTTGGCGAAATAAACTTTGCCCTTGAAAGAAAAGAGGACGCAAAACTCCTCATTTCACTTCACGAAAAAGGTCTTATTCCTTTAAGAGTTACTCATAACGACACAAAACTCAACAACATTCTTTTCGATAAGACTACGGGAGAGAATATCTGCGTTATTGACCTTGATACAATAATGCCCGGTTTTTCTCTTTATGATTTCGGCGATGCAATCCGTTTCGGAGCCAACACCACCAAAGAGGATGACCCTGACCTTAACAATGTTGACATTTCTATTAAACTTTTTGAATGTTTCACAAGAGGTTTCCTGGGTGCCTGTGCAAAGGCTCTCACCAGAACGGAAGTTGAATGTCTTGCTTTTTCGGCAAAGCTGATGACCTTTGAATGCGGAATCCGTTTCCTTACGGACTACCTTGACGGCGACGTATATTTCAGAACGGATTACAAGGAACATAACCTTGTAAGAGCAAGAAATCAGTTCAAGTTAGTCGAAGCGATAGAGGCAAATCTCGACAGAATGAATGAGATTGTTGAGAGGATTTATAACGAGGCACTTAAGGCTTAAAATAATTTTATGGGACTGCTGATTTTAAATTAGCAGTCCCGATGTTTTTATATAAAAACAATTTGTTAAATATCAATAAAATTTCAACAATACCGTTTATTTTTATGTGAATATGTGCTACAATATTTATACAAAGATGTAAATAATCCCCAAAGGGATTTTTTATATACAGAAAGGAGATGACCGTATGAAAATTACAGTTATCGGCAGAAAATGCACCATAAGAGAATCTTTCAGGGAAAGAGCCGAAAAAAGACTTAAAAAAGTTGAAAAATTTTTCGGCGAAGATACCGAAGCGAAGGTAACGGCAACTGTTGAAAAAAACGAGCAGATCGTTGAAGTTACCATTTATCACGACGGTATCATCATTCGCTCTCAGGAAAGAGCCGCAAATATGAACGATGCTCTTGACAAGTGTGCAGACTCCATTGTCCGTCAGATCCGCAAGAACAAAACAAAGGTGGAAAAGCGACTGCGCAGTGCAGGTTTTGATGCTTTTGAAGCCCTTGACACCTTTGAAGCAGAGGACGACTACAACGTAGTTCGTTCAAAGGAAATCACTCTCAAACCCCAGAGCGTTGAAGAAGCAATTCTTCAGATGAATCTTCTTGACCATCAGTTTTATGTCTTCCTTGACTCTGCAACGGATAAAATCAGCGTGGTTTATGCAAGAAAAGACGGAGGTTACGGCTTAATTATTCCTTCTGTTGATTGATTTATGTGAAAAAATGTGATACAATACTTCCGCCGAAATGTTTCGGCGGATTTTTTGTTCTTGTAGGGGACGGCGTCCTCGACGTCCCGTTATTGATATAAAAAAACTTGAAAGTAGGTTATCTGATGATAAATTTTGTTATACCCTGTCTGCTCGGTCTTGAAAAATTGATTGCCGACGAGGTAAAGGAATTAGGTGCACAGAACGTTGTATCCGAAAACGGCAGAGTGCTTTTTTCGGGTGACGAAAATCTTCTTGCAAGAGTTAACATCTGTTCAAGATATGCAGAAAGAATCCAGATTCTTGTGGGCTCTTTTGAAGCAAGAAGTTTTGAAGAACTTTTTCAGGGCACAAAGGCTCTGCCCTGGGAAGAATGGATTGGCGCTTACGACGCTTTCCCCGTGAAAGGCTATTCCCTTAATTCCACTCTCTTTTCCGTCAGCGACTGTCAGTCGATTATTAAAAAGGCAGTTGTTGAAAGGCTCAAGAGCAAGTACAATATCTCCTGGTTTGAGGAAACGGGCCCACTGTATCAGATTCAGTTTTCCATTATGAAAGACAAGGTAAGCCTTCTCATTGACACTTCGGGCTACGGACTTCACAAAAGAGGCTATCGCATAGAGTCAAACGGTGCACCCATTAAGGAAACTCTTGCCGCTTCTCTTTGCTGCCTTTCAAGGCTTCGTCCTTATCACACCCTTTATGACCCCATGTGCGGTTCGGGTACAATTCTTATCGAGGGCGCTATGATGGTAAACAATATGGCTCCGGGTGTAAACAGACACTTCACAGCGGAAAGATGGCAGAACATACCCGAGAAAATCTGGAACGAGGAAAGAGAAAGAGCAAAAAGCCTTGCTCTCACAGACAGTCAGTTCGTTGCCTACGGCTCGGACATTGACTCGAAATCCCTTGAAGTTGCTATGGCTAATGCAAAAAGGGCAGGGGTGGATAAATTTATCACCTTTGAAAAAGCCGACGTGAAAAACTTCAGACCCAAAACCGACAGAGGTACAGTCATCTGCAACCCCCCTTACGGCGAAAGACTTCTCGACCTTCAGCAAGCAGAAGACCTTTATAAGTCAATGGGCAAATGCTTCAGGCAGGAAAGAGGTTGGTCATACAGTATTATAAGCCCCTCGGAAGATTTTGAAGTGTTCTTCGGCAGAAAAGCCGATAAGAGAAGAAAACTCTATAACGGTATGATTAAGTGCCAACTTTATATGTATTTTAAATAATAGTAAAGGGCTGTTACACTTCGGTGTTTCAGCCCCTTTTGTTTTAAAAAATATTCTTAAGATTAACCTTCTGCCACTTCCTTACTTCTTCAAGGGTGGTTTTACATTGCTGCATGACAATGAGTGCCTGATAGGTATCTTCATATTCGATATAAACGGGAAGGCTGTTGAAGTATAAATCCATATTTTCAATAAGCAGACTCTCCGAAAGCGAGCCGAAAAGAAACTCTGCCTGTTCCCATTTTGCATCGGCTTCTTTAACTCTGTTTAAGGCTTTATCAAAGTTTTTATCAAGCAAGTCGCTTTCCGTTTCTTCAAGTACCATCATCAGTTCATCAACATACTTTTCCACGGAAATGTCACTTAAAAGGCAGATACCGATGCATAGAAAAAGCAGTAAAAAGGCAAAAAACGTTCTTTTCATTTGCAGTCAGCCTTTCGTATAATGTTATAGTTTCCGCTTTTTTCCGCCGTCATAAGCATAACGTCTTCAAGGGCTGTGTTTTCTTTTTTCAGTATGCTTTCAAGTTTCTTTGAAGTCATGGCGCAGTACTGAAATTCACCTTTGATGATTTTGCCGTCACTTATTACAAGGCAAGGCAGTTGGGCTTCCGCTTTTTTTATATCGGCATCACTTATGGTAACGGGAGAGTGAGCGTTCTTGACAAGCACACTCAAAGAGCCGTTAGTTTCAATATAGGCGTACTGCACCTGATTTATATCAAAGATGTCTTTCTGCCTTAAAGCCTCTGTCAGATCCTCCACAGTGAACCGTACCTTTTTCAGTTGGGAACGGATAATCCGCCCTTCACGGATGATGAGTATGGGACTGCCCTGCAAAAAGGTACGGAAAGCCTTGGACTTCATATTGACGGCGGAGCAAAGTATTTCAAGGGCAACGAGAAAAAAGATAACCGTCAGAGTGTTGACAAGCGGAATCTCCTGACTTTGCAAAGGCACGGAAGCAATCTGTGACAGAAGTATGGTTATTACAAGTTCTGTCGGCTGAAGTTCGCCGATCTGTCTTTTACCCATAAGACGAACAGCCAGAATAACGACAACATAAATTATCAGACCCCGAAGAAGCATACTTACCATAAAATCACCCCGATAGTTTCATTCTTGACGGGGTGGAGATAGGTTAAACAAAAAAATCGGGGATACGGAAAGCCGTATCCCTGTGGAATATAAATAAATGATTTGTTAAAATACAAACTGTACCAGAAGCATATAACTTACGGTGCCGAGTGAAATGGAAATGAGCATCTGCTTTTTCCATAAATGAGCAAGGGCGGTAATGAGAATTGCAATTGCCTCGGGTATACCGTGACTGCCCTGGAGCAAGTTGACATTTTTAAGTGCATAGACCACAAGAAAACCGAAAACGGCAGGCGGAAGCACTTTGCCGAGATAGTGGATAAATTTCGGAGTCGGCTTGTTGTCGGGGAAAAGCACGAAGGGCAGAAATCGCATAATTACCGTTGCAAGAATGATGACACCTATAGTGATAATTTTTTCATTAAAGGTCATTTTCGTCACCAACCTTTCTTTCAAGATAAGGTTTTGAAACAGTCAGGGCGAGGAAAATTGCAATCATTGCAGGGATTATAAAATTATCCGCACCGAAAATCAGAAGGGAAATTACCGAAAGGAAAATACCGTAAAATGCACTCAGGTGATTTTTGTCTTTCTGCCACTGGTCCATAAAGATAACAACAAACATAGACGTCATAACAAACTCAATGCCTTCGGTGCTGAAGTTGATAAGAGTGCCGAAAACCGCACCGATTGTTGAGCCCACAATCCAGTAAACGTGATTGAAGAGAGTGACGAAAAACATAAACCAGCCTCGGTCCACGTCTGCAGGCGGCTCTGCCGAATAGTTGATTGAAAAGGTTTCGTCAACCATACCGAAAATCATATAAATCTTTTTAATGCCGAGCCCTTTATACTTTTCCAGCATAGAGATGCCGTAAAAAATATGTCTTGCACAAAGAACAAAAGTAATGATAAAAGCATTGAGAGGATCAAAAGCGGCAGAAAGAAGGCTGACACCGACAATTTGCGTTGAACCTCCGAAAACGAGTATACACATCATAAAGGTATACAACGGGTGCATACCGTTGACACTCATACAGATACCGTAGGTAAGACCTAAAAATCCGTAACCTGCAAGAATAGGGAGAGAGTGGGGGAATGCTACATAGGCTGCACGTTTCAATACGGAAAGTTTGCTTTTCTTATCCTGCATTTTTTCATCTCCCTTTCATAATCCGATAATACGGCAACTATTATATAACTTTAGTTTTAACAGTTGTTTCCGAAAAAGAAATATAACCTTTATAATTTTACAAAATTATTCCTCTTATAAAAAAACTCTGTTCACGGGAAGATTTTTATGGTACAATTATAAAAAGGGTAAGGTGAATATATGAAAAAGATAAAAGAAAGAAATATTTACGGCATACTTCTTGCTCTTACGGGTGCCGTTTTTATGTGTATAGGTATTTTTAAGGGAGAGCCTGCCTCGGTTATGGCAAAGGCTATAAGAATATGTCTGGAGTGTATAGGAATTGGATAAAAAGAAAAAAAGCAGTGAAATAAAACGACACGGTTTTCAGGCACTCTGGGCTTTTATTACAAACAGTTATCTTCTCGGATTTTTCCAAGGCAAAATTTATCAGGGGAAACTGAAAAATCTTTGTGTGCCGGGGCTTAACTGTTATTCCTGTCCCGGTGCTGTGGGAAGTTGTCCCGTGGGAGCCCTTCAGACAACGCTTGGAAACGGCTCAAAATTCACCTTTTATGTGTCGGGCTTTCTGATTTTTGTCGGCGCCCTTTTCGGACGGTATGTCTGCGGTTGGCTTTGCCCCTTTGGTCTTATTCAGGATTTGCTTGACAAAATTCCCTTTATCAAGAAAATCAAAACCTTCAAAGGTGACAGACTTCTGCGAAAACTCAAATATGTTATTCTTGCTGTTTTCGTTATAATTCTGCCGATGGTGACAGCGGACATCGCAGGAGTCGGCGACCCCTGGTTCTGCAAGTACATCTGTCCTGCAGGTACTCTTGAGGGCGGTATTCCTCTTGTGCTTATGAATGAGGGTATCAGAGGTGCCGTAGGTTTTCTTTATGTGTATAAAAACGTGCTCCTTGCTGTTACGGTTATACTTTCCGTGATTATTTACAGACCTTTCTGCAAGTATATCTGTCCTTTAGGTGCAATTTATTCTCTTTTTAACAAGGTGTCGATTTTCAAAATGAAGTTTGATACGGATAAATGCATCGACTGCGGAAAATGTGCAACTGCCTGTAAAATGAATGTTGACCCCGTAAAAAACATCAGCAGTCCCGAGTGCATACGGTGCAGAAAATGCATTTCGGCATGCCCGACGGGAGCCCTTTGTGACAGTTTTTGTGTAAAGAATAAGAAAGAGGAAGAAAAAGAGAAGAAACTGTTATAAAAACTTTCGTAAAAATTTTTCAAATACCATTGTTTTATTTTTGAAAATGATATATAATGATTTTATTATTTAAATTTTAAAGGAGGGTTCAGTTATGAACGACAAGACAATACAGTTTAAACTTACGGCAAATACTCCCGAGGAGATGAAAGAAATTCTTTCGGTAGTTTATACTGCTATGGCTGAAAAAGGGTATAATCCAATCAATCAACTTGTCGGTTACATTCTTTCCGAGGACCCGACATATATCACAACCCATAACAATGCCCGCAGTCTTATCAGAAGAATTGACAGAGATGATTTGCTCCAGGAACTTCTGAAAAATTATCTGGGCAAATAATCAGGAGGATAAATATGGCAACGAAAAAGAAAAGCGAGTTTTTAACATACAAAGACAAACCCCTTGTAAGAAACGGTGATACTCTTTATTACGGCGATATGAGCGACAAGTTTGTTGTAATGTTTAAAATTCTTTCAACCAAAGAAGTTGGCGGCAAAGAGGTTGCCGACAGAGTTTCCGTGAGTCTTATCAATACCGACCCCGACGTAAGACCTCACGAAAGAATTGCACAGAAGACAGAGAAAAAAGGTCTTTACAGTGCAATGGACATCGGCAGAATCTGGCTTGAAAGAGCCCTTGCAGAATAAACGTAAGCGGCGGAAATCCGTCGCTTAATTTATAACCGCTCATGGCGCAGTTCGGATAACGCAGCAGATTCCGATTCTGAAGAACGGGGGTTCGAATCCCTCTGGGCGGGCCATTAAAAAAAGTGCCGTAAACCCTTGTGTTTAAAGGGATTGTGGCACTTTTTCTTTTGATTTGTTCAAGCAAAAACATTCGCAAAAATCGAGGAAAAACGGTTTTTTCTGTGAAGTATGCGGGTCAAAATGCGGGTCAAATGCAGGTCAGGAACTCTTGCGGATATACTCGTCAAGTTTTTCCGTTTTTGCAGGGTTGCCGCTGCCGGCAGTAAAGAAGCAAGGGAACTTGAAAAGGTCAAGAAGGCTTTTGAGAAGGTGTATAGGGAAAACATTAAGTTGCCGAGTGAAACGAAATTCTCGTTTGCCGGGTTAAAGTCTAAAACACATAATTTCTCTGCTCTTGAACAGGCAAGCAGACTTGATTACACCGCCGAACAAAGAAAAAACACCCGCCCTGATATTGACAAGACGGATGTTGTGTTCAGTGATGGTGAAGTGGAGTCAAATTCTTTGAGTGATAGTATTGAAAATAAATGGGAAATGGATTATAATGAAGATACACATTATGGTGAAAATCTAAAAGATACTCCTAATTTTTTGAAGCCTTCAACAGATGTCGAGTGGCAAGTTTTTTGTAGAAGTTTTGCAAATAAGACAAGCAGTATAGATTTCGAAGAACGAAAAATTACAATTTTTACTGAAAATAACCAATATTTAATAATAGCCGATGGCTATATGACCGGTAAAATTGTTAGTAAAGCTAATATTAATTTATACAATGAAAGTGGTGCTTTTTATGATGATTACTCCCGAAACAAAGTTTTTAATAGCTACGATGAAAGAAAAGGGGATAGACAGAGAAACAACGATAACGGTAGCGAGCCATCTGAAGACCAAGGAACAGATTCGTTTGATGTGGAATTGGATAAATTCATTGAAAGTCACCCCGAGTACTTCAGCAATATTAGAAAAGTTAGTTCAATTGATAGAAGTCAAATAATTTCAGACGACACAGATTTGTTAACCGAAGAGGCATCATCGACAGACGATGTCTTTTTTGATGGAAGGAACAACAACTTTTCCCTTTCATCAGAGCGTACACCGAAGAAATACGGCAATGTCTACGGTGAGGATATACTTCTTGAGAAGGACGAGGATATTGCACCTGTGAGGGAAGATGTTGTGACAAAGACGACAGTTGACGAAAGGTGTTAGAGTTGAATATAAAAAGGAAGATTTATCGCAAGTTAATCCCCAACTGTATGAGTGGTTGGCGACTATTAACGATAAATCTTCTGTTGATAGTATACCTGATTTGATATCAAAAATCAACCCCGTAGATGTTGATTTCATAAAGTATATTCCTGACACGCTTTTGACGGAAGAACAGATAAAATCAAAACGAGAATCAGAAGCAAAAAAACAGAAAAATCACAAGACCTGAATACCACAATAGTATTGTGGAAGGTATAAAAGAAAAGTTCACTGACAAAAGCTTTGACGAAGTTGCCTGTATTGACACGACACAATGTATGTATGCCAACACAAAAAAATGCAATGAAATAAGAAACTTTGAAATTTTCCCACTTCTGTCCGTCCGTAATTTTTGACAAGTTTCAATTTTATATCAAGCAATGTGGTAAAATTTGCAGATATATGTTATAATAACATTGATAAATAATTTAGAGGTGAAACTATGCAAAACACAGAAATTGAAAAAGCAATACCGTGGAATCCCCGACACAGATGTAAAAAAGTCAGTCCCGGTTGCAAAAATTACTTCGTATACAAAACTGATAAAAGATACGGCAGAGATACCACGGTAAAAACATCGGGAAACGGAACGTAAAAGAGCAAATCAGATGTGCGGAAGAAGTGCAGCACGAACTTGAAAGAATTTACGGATAAAATCTCAATTTACAGAGGTGGATTATGGCATCAAGTAAAGAGTATTTAGACTTTGTATCGGATCAGTTATCAGATTTGGAAGAGATAACATATAAAGCGATGATGGGCGAATACATTATTTATTACCGCGGAAAAATTGTCGGCGGCATATATGATGACAGATTACTCATAAAACCCGTCAAGTCGGCGGTTTCACTTATGCCGAATGCTTCTTACGAATTGCCGTATGAAGGGGCTAAAGAAATGTTATTGGTTGAAGAAGTTGACAGTAAGGATTTTTTGACAAATTTATTTAATGCCATGTATGACGAACTTCCTTCGCCAAAGAAGAAAAGATAAAACCTCAAAAGAAAACTGACGAATACATTTAATCCAAGTCGAAAGATTTGGATTTTTTATGTGCGAAAAAAGGTGATTTAACGGACGTTATCCGACAATTTGTTGCATTTGAAACGAATTCGACAAATTTGACCTGTATATAAATTTTAATAAGTATTGCTTATTACTATATTGTATGATATACTTAAATTGGTGATATAGAAAAACTTTCCAATAAAGGAGAAGTAATATGAATAACAACAATTTCAAAAAGGGCATATCATTGTTTCTGGCGATAGTTATGATATTTACAATGGTGCCTGCAGCAATTTTTATATCTTCGGCAGCAGAAGTTTATCCTGTGATAGAGAAGTATACTGCAGCAACATCGACAGAATTTCATGCTTATTTCAACAAAATTTATTCTGCTACATTCCTTGACTCAATAGATTGGGATGATATAAAAGCATCTGATACAGTCGCTTACTGGGACAGTTCCGCAAATGATGACGAAAGCGTTATTTCGTATATAAAGTATAATAGCGAACAATCCATAACAGCAGATGATGACAGATATGACCTTTACATAGCCGGTGACGGCGGCGTTGGTGCAAACGCTAATTCGGGATATATTTTTTATTTTTTTTCAGCACTCGAAGAAGTCAGAGGCGCAGAAAACTTTAAAACAGGCAATGCTACAACAATGAAGGGTATGTTCTATAACTGCACAAAACTCAGAAGCATTACTTCTATCAATTGGGATACTAGTAACGTAACTGATATGAGCTTTATGTTCAGAAACTGCTTGGAACTTACGGAACTTGATTTAAGTAGTTTTAATACTGCAAAGGTTACCACAATGCAGTATATGTTTTACAAATGTGAAAAACTCGAATATATCTATGCCGGTGACGGTTGGACAAACGAATCTATCGCTAACCTGAGTGAAGCCGTCTTTAACTGTTGCTATGCAAAATTCGGCGGAGAAGAGGAATATAATAAAAATTCCAATCCGCCGGTAAGTGCACAATACGCAACATTAGAAGAAAACGGCGGTTACCTTACATACAAAGCACCCGAAGAACTCACAGAATATAAGGTTACTTACGAATTTATCGGTGAGGTAATTCCCGAAGGTGTGTCAGTTCCTTCCCAAGCAGTGTATGAAGAAGGTGCAACCGTTAATGTTGAAGAAAATCCTTTTGCTGAAGGTTACGAATTTTCAGGTTGGTCTTCAACCGACGTTGACATCACAAACGGTAGTTTTGTAATAAATAACGATGTACATTTTGTCGGCTCATGGAGCAAACTTTACACCGTTACATATAAGTATGACGAGAACTACGAAGTTCCCGAAGATGCTCCCGAAGTTCCTGCTTCTGTTACATACACTGCAGGAGAAAAAGTTGACGTTAAGGATATTCCGTTCCTTGAAAATTACGTCTTTGTTGGCTGGGATACAGATGATGTTACGGTTACTGACGGAAAATTCTCTATGCCCGAAAAAGACGTAACACTTTACGGCTATTTCAAAAAGCCTGTTGAAAGCGTTGAAATCAACGGCGGAGATATCGTTCTCGGCAAAGACGAAGAAACCGTTATCAATGTAATTGTCAAGCCCGAAGACGCAACGGTAAAAGAGATTATTTATGAATCAAGCGATGAAAATATCGTAAAGGTTGACGAAAACGGAAAGGTTACTCCTGTGGGTGAAGGTACTGCAACAATCACCGTATATGCAAAGGATGACCCCGCAAAGAAAGATACAGTTACGGTAACAGTTAAAACTTTCGTTGAAAATATAGAAGTTGACAAAGTTAATATTGTTCTCAACAAGAACGAAACAGATAAAGTAAATGCCAGAGTTACACCCGACGATGCAACAAACAAGGAAGTTACCTACGAGTCAGGTGATGAATCTGTTGTTACGGTTGATGAAGACGGTAACATTACTGCAGTAGGCGAGGGTACAACAACTATTACTGTTACATCAAAGGACAACCCTTCTGTAAAAGAGATAATAACTGTTACTGTTAAAATACCGGTTACAGAGGTAACGGCTTCCGATGATTTCACACTCAATATCTGGGAAGAAAAAAATGTTGAGGCTTCTGTAAATGAAGATGCAACAAATAAAGAACTCATTTATGAAACAAGCGATCCGAGTGTTGTAAAAGTTGATAGTGACGGCAATGTAATCGCAGTTGGTGAAGGTACTGCAACTATTACCGTTACATCAAAGGACGATCCGTCGAAGAAAGATACGGTAACGGTTACAGTTAAAGTTCCCGTTGAAGACATTACTGTGGATAAAGAGGAAATCACTCTTGAAATCGGTGAAAGCGAAAAAGTAACAGTTAGCGTTACTCCCGATGATGCAACAAACAAAGAAGTTACGTTTGAATCAAGCAACGAAACCGTTGCAACCGTTGATGAAGACGGCAACATCACCGCAGTAGGTGAGGGCGAAACAACAATCACCGTTACATCAAAGGACGATCCCACAAAGACAGAAACAATCAAGGTAACGGTTAAGAAACCCGAAGTTCCCGTTGAAGATGTTACTGTGGATAAAGAGGAAATCACTCTTGAAATCGGTGAAAGCGAAAAAGTAACAGTTACCGTTACTCCCGACAACGCAA
>CAYNIN010000025.1:0-18367 GCA_964397395.1 uncultured Faecalibacterium sp. | reverse complement strand
CTCCTTTAATTTTGTAGCTTCATTGTACAAATTAAAGGAGGCTTTGTCGAATGTGTGGATATTACCTCATAAAAAACAGACGTTTTTGTAAAAAAACAACGCATTTTTGCAGGATATATTGAAAACAACATCTTACTAAAGGTATATTATTGATAAACAAGTGTACCGTATTACATACAGATAAAATATATTTTTGTATCGTTATAGAATTTGTAGTCGATACCTATAGTACTAATGTATCTAGGTGAAAAGATGAGAGATAAAATAAAAGTTTTCATTTGTTTGGGCACTAGAGCTGATATAATAAAAATGTCTCCGATAATACAAGAGTTAAAAGAAAATAACCTTTACATCCCCTACGTTTGTTTGTCAGGGCAACACAAAGAATTGGCCGCAATTGCTCTTAATGGATTAAACATAAGCATTGATAAAATATTTAATATTCTGAAGCCTTCCCAAACACTAGATTATGTTTTAACAGAGACTATAAAAAATTACAGTCTAGAAATAAAAAAAGAAAATCCTGATGTCGTTATGGTGCATGGAGACACAACAACTGCTCTTGCAGGCTCATTAGCTGCTGTCTATTTGGATAAGGTTGTTTATCATATAGAGGCCGGTCTTCGAACTTATTCCAAAACTCCTTTTCCAGAGGAGTTACATAGAAAAATTATTACACAGTGCGCTTCACTTTTTGCCTGTCCCGATGATATAAGTAAAAACAATCTTTTAAATGAAGGAATTAATCCTGCCCAAATATGTGTAACCGGAAATACCATTTCTGATGTCATTCAAGAAACAATAAACAAAAACTACTGTTTTTCACTAGATTTTTTAAATAGATTTCCTTTTCAAAAATTTGAAAATATATTAATAACTTTACACAGAAGAGAATTAAGTAACGAGGCTTTAGAAAATGTTTGTAATGCTATATTACAAGTTACCCATATGAATAAAAATGTAGTTTTCTTTTGGCCTGTCCATTTAAATCCAAGAATATACAATGTCGTTTACTCTAAACTTTCTAACAAAAATCAAATTAATTTATTACCAACACTCAATATAAAAGATATGCATAATCTATTATTACATTGTTCCTTAGTACTAACTGATTCAGCGGGAGTTCAAGAAGAAGCATTTTTGTTAGAAGTACCTACAATTGTTTTGCGTAACACAACAGAGAGACCCGCTTTTTTTGATAATTCTATAAGCAAATTAATTAACCCTTCAAATTGTGATATTGATTTGCATATATTAGATTCATTAAAACTACGAGAGAATTATTCAATAGATAAAACTATAGAGATTTTTTGTAACAAGAGTCCAGTTTCCAAACAAATAGTTTCTTTTATGAAAAACTACTTAGTGGGGGATCAAAAATTATGAACGCTGGTTATATCGTTGATATTGGTGGAACTGCAATTAAGTTTGGTATTTGCGGAGTGCGTAGCGATGAACCTTTGATTGAGATTAACACGCCTAAAAACAGAAAAGATATAATTAATAATATTGCAACTGTTATTAGTAAATTAAAATTACAATATCCAGAAACAAAACAAAATTTAGTCATTTCTGCGCCAGGGCTTATAACCTTAGATGGGCATATTGAAAAATCTTTATACACAGATTTAAGTCAATTAAATCTAAAACATGAAATTGCAAAAGAATGTAATTGTAAAGTAATAATCGAAAATGATGCGAATCTACAAGCGCTTGGAAGATACAATAACAAAAATTTACTTTATTTGGTAATAGGCACTGCAGTTGGAGGTGCCTACATAAATGAAAACGGTATATTTAAAGGAAGTAAAGGGTTTGCATGTGAATTTGGTCATATCTTTATAGGTGAGGAGAAAAGATGCTTTTGCGGCAAGCTTGGTTGTTTAGATACTGTTGTTTCAGGAAGAATAATGACAAATTCTTTTGGTGAAAGTTGGTGGTTAAAAAAAGAAGATTCAGATGTTCGAAATTATCTCAAGTATGCTGGTGAAAAGACAGCATTAGCAATTGAAACACTTGCTATTTTGTTTGATCCTGACGAAATATGTATTTGTGGAAAGATATGTGAATGCATTGATTTTTCAGATGCGATAACTAATACCTTAAAAAATAACATCTGGAACATATGCGAAGTAGATATACAAAAAACAACATGGAGGTATGTATACAAAGGTGCAAAAAAATTATTAGATAATTTTTTTGTATAAAACGTTTCATAATAACAGGATATATGGTTAATGTTGAACAAAAACCTACATTTTTTAATATAAGGTTATTGATAACAATAATTCTTACTATTGTTACATTATAAAATTATTTAAAAAGGAGATTTGAAATGAATACTTATCCAAAAATTTGCGCTTCAATTGCAGGAAATCCTAGTCCCTTGGGAGTAAAAATGCATAATGCTGGTTATGCCGCACTAAACCTCGATTACACTTATATTGCACTCGGAGCAAGCAATATTGAGGAGGCAATTATCGCTTTCAAACAATTTAATATTCAAGGTATGGGTGTATCTATGCCGTTTAAACAGTCTGTCATAAAATGTTTGGATTCCGTTGATGTTGCTGTTAATTCAATAGGTGCGTGTAATACGATAGTTAGAAAAGACAAAAAAATTATTGGTTACAATACGGATTGGGTAGGTGCACAAGAAGCCATAAAAGAAGTAATAGATATAAATACAATCAGAAAAGCGGTTATTGTTGGTTCTGGCGGAGTTGCAAGAGCAATAGCGTACGCGTTAAAGATTAACGGAATTGATGTATACATTAGTGCAAGGAATAAAGCTGAAAGAAAAAAGTTAGTAGAAGATTTACAATTATCAGGCGAAACAGATTTGATGAATCAAGGACAATATAATGCTGACCTAGTTGTTAATGCAACACCTGATGCAACAAGCAATGGTCCCGTAAATCTAAATCTACATCCTAATTGTAAAGTTGTTTTTGATGTAATTTTTAATGAACTGATGACAGAGTTGACAATTAAAGCAAAGGAAAAAAACATACTTGTCGTATCCGGCTGGAGAATGCTTTTGCATCAAGGAGCTAAACAATTTGAATTATATACTGGAAAAAAAGCACCAGTAGATGCAATGGGACAAGTGTTATTAGACTGGTTAAACAATAAATCATGATAACCATAACTGCTGATGATATTGGAGCTGTATTTTCAATAGATATGGCTGTAAAAGAACTTATAGATTCTAAAATAATTAATAGCATTTCCGTTTTTGTAACTGGAAAAAACAATCTTGATTGGATTAACGATTATGTTGGAAAAATCAAGATTGGTCTTCATCTTACCTTTTCCTTTGGTCGGCCAATATCAAAGATTTATAATTCAAACCTAATTGATGAAAATGGATCTTTCAAAATGCCACAAAAACCAGAAAAAGCTGATTCACAAACAATAAAAAGAAATATTGATGAATATATAAAACACTTCGAATTATCCGAAAGGAATATTTTAATTGAAGAATGTAGTTCTCAATTCTATAGATTTAAAGAACTATTTGGCATTAATCCGGATTTCATTAATGTTCATCATGATTTAGACAAATCAAAAATACTAAGAGATATACTTGAAGAGTATTTTAAGCCTTATCCGACAAGAGAAATAAAATTAATACATAAAAACTATGAATATTCATATATTTATCGTTTTTTATCACCTGAGGACTCGTATGAAAAATCTGTTTGTATTGTACAACAATTAATAGATAAAGGCTTAAATATAGACAAAAAACATAGTTCACACGATGTTGAAATTGTTTTTCATCCAGCTTATCTTTCAAAAGAGTTATTTAATTTTAGTAGTTATGCCGAAATGCGTGAACTTGAGTTAAAAATATTATTATCTGACAAAATTACTAAACTTCTTTTTAAATGATTGGAGATAACCTTATGATACATATTGAATTTAAAGGGGAAGAAAGTGCAAGATTTGCACGTTTTGCAACTCAAATAATTGAAGTATTTGGTCCGGATTGCATTTCTGTTACATTTACAGGAAAAGAGCCATTAACTTCAAAATATGTGGATATTAAGGGGAAGGTGCACGGTGCTTTAAATTCAGGGTATAGACGACATGTAGAAATACAAGAGGATTATACCGACAAAATCTATTGGGCTGCTGGTACAAACGCTACAAGTTCTATAGCAACAATAAAAATAATTTTTACTCTAAATGAAGAACAAAAAGATACTCTTTTGGACTACGGAATTGATAAACACTGGTTTATTCCTACTATGACTTCTGAAATGGGACTAACAAGGGAATGGAGATTCGTTGATGAATCTATTAAGAGTATATCGTTATCTAATGCTACTAAGCTTTTAGATATGGTAAATATTCAAACAGAAAGGTCCTTGCTGCGAGAAGTCGCTTTAGCATTGAGATCTTATGCTAATTTTATGTCACACAATATATGTCTACGAACAAAGTGTGAGTCTATCATTTGCAATATATTAAAAAGTGTATCTGAAAAAAATGGATTTGGCGATGCCAAAATTGCGCTTACAGAACTACTTGGATATGTTGGCTCACCAAGATCTGTTAAAATTTTGAAAGAATTAATCGACAATTCTGAAAATATTCATGTTATTTGGGCTGCCATAATAGCTTTAGGAAGAATTCCCGCAGATGATATACTTGATATTTTATTTTCTTCTGCACAAAAGTATTCATATGCAATCAGCACATCTGCAACTGATAGGTATGCTGTTTCAGATAATGCGTGGATAGAAGCAGCCTTTTTGCTGTGTATTTCCCGCAGAGTTTCTGGGTTGTCTAGTTTAGAAGAACAATTAAAATATGAACGATATTTTTCAAAATATTTATTAGCTGAAAATAGAGTGTTACATAGATATGCTTGTTTGGGTTTAACTCAAATTGATACAATATCTGAAGATACAATTGATGTATTAATAACAAACATTTCTAATATAGAGACGGTTGCCGATAAAGGATATTATGCTATGTCGCTATTGTCTACATTCAAAGCTGTAAATCGTTCTCAAATTTGGAACAACAAGAGAATAAAAAACATACAATTAGCTCTTGAAAAAATATCTGTAAATAATCAATCTATTTTAGAGTTAGAACCTGATTATATTTGGGGAATGGAAAATCTGGCAGACCTTTCGTTAGCCATTGAAAATAACGAATTGGCAAATAAATTTCATTCCGCATTATCAACTGTTTTTTACGATTGGAGATATTCGTATTATGAAGCCGTTTCAGCATATGAAAAAGCTGAAATTGCCATCGCAGCTAATAGACCTTTTGAATATGTTATAAGCAGATTCCATTCAGCTCAAAGACTCTTACAAGATATACAAGAAGACAATGAATACGCTATGTCAATAATAAATTTTAGGAGCACTATAATAACTGCACGAATACAGTTGTTAGAAATATTACATAAATGGGCAAAAACTAATGATCAAAACTCGATAATAAATTTAAAAGAAGACTTAAAGAACACTGTAATTGGAACATATAAGCAATATTTGGTTGGAGAAGGCAACCAAGGAATTTCAAAGAGAGAAATCAATTGCATATCTAATACTGTAGAAATACTTAATATTATTCTTTCTCTACTTAATCTTCATGCCCAAATTTTACGTTGTTTAAAGGTGAATGAGGAAATTGAAAATCTACTAGCAAAAATTAAATTTAACATTCACACTTTAATTGACAGCAGCAAGTTTTCTTTAGGACATATTAATATATTACAACACTTTTATGGTTTAGTTGAAAATGTTTTAAATGAGTTTGAGGCAAGCAAGAACTACGAGAATATATTAAGGTTGTTGTTTGAAATTTCTGAATATGCTAATAGTATATCTTGGACAATGCCTGCCCATATGTGTTTGTTAAACGGATTAGGCAAAGGATCAATCTCTGTTGTAAATGAAAATATTTTAGGTCATGGAACTGCAGCTTCTCCGTATATTTTGCAGAAAAGCGATACAACTATCACGCTATCAACACAATTGGAAGTTTCTACTGGAGCATCAATACAAACACGAGTAATATGTGTATCAGCCTTGGAAAGTTATAAAATATTGAATATTGTTGAAGGAGTTGCTGTTTGCTCTTTCGATTTTCCCAAGAATTTGTTTTCTACAACATCAGTAATTCCTATAACATTTAATTTAGAGTTTTCGACAAACGATATTATTCAAAACCGCAAATACGTTTTTTATTTTAGGAGAAAAAATGATTAAATGTCTTTCAATCAATTTGTGGAATATAAATCCACCGTTGAATTCTAGAATGGATTCTTTGAAAAAATTTATAACCGAAACGAATCCAGATATAATTTGTTTTCAAGAAGTTTCATATTTGGGTAACAAATTACAAATAGATTTTTTAAAAGAAGATTTCAATTATGAGTTTATATATGCAAAAAGCGACAATTGGGAAGGTAGAGAAGAAGGCTTAGCCATAGCCTCATTTTATCCAATAACAAATTATGAAGTGATTCATCTGCCATCAAATAATTCCAAAAATGATATGCAAAGAATTTTGTTGCGTGTTGATGTTTCTATCAACGATACCATATTATCTGTTTATAATACACATCTTGCATATCACAAAGATTCTCGTTTATGTCGCATCCATCAAACGAAAGAAATAGCAAAAACTATTAATACTGCTCACAATTGTAATTCACATGTAATATTATGCGGTGATTTTAACTCGTTTCCAAAAGATGAAATTCTAGAATATATTATAAACGATAGAAGCATACTGTATAATACCTGTTTATATGACTCATTTTCGTTTTCTAATGCCAACAAATATGTATCGCCAAAATTGTGGCCAAATAGAAACATTGATTATATTTTTGCAAGTCAAAAATGTAGATTTGAATCAAGATTATGCATGTGTGAAACTGATGGATATCCAGTATGTTCCGACCATTATGGAGTGATTTCAAAAGGAGATTTGCTATGATTGGCGAAACTTTAAATTCATCTCAAACAGTTATTGATACCGAAATGATAAATAATTTTTCACAGGCAATTGCAACGATATTAGCTGTCTTTTTGGGAGCTGTGTTAACTTTCATTACCACCTTCATATCTGAACATCGTTCAAAAAAGCAAAAAATGAATGAACAGATACGCGAGCATCAACTACAGTCGGTAAAAAAGTTAGTACATATTATGCAACATAACACATTAGTTTTTCATTTTCTAATTGATTACAATAAACAAATAAAAACAAAACTAGACAACACCTCATCTCCGGCACAACGAGCAAACATCATTAATAATTATGATTTACAAATTAATAATATAATAACGGAACTTAAAAAAAACCAAGAAATGTCACTTGATGAAATTTGGGAGTTAAAATTTTTAAAATATGGGTTAGAAGAATTAATAATTTTAGAAAAATATATAAACAAAGTAACTATAATAGTTGACTTTTTATCATCAACATCAGTATATGATTTCGATGAAAACTTTATTAATACTATATTGGAAATTGATATATTATTTGAAAAATATATAAATGGAGGTAAAAATGGACTTTCAAGATAAAATAATAAACACTTTTAATAAACGTTCGACTACATATGAAAACAAAACTGATTGGGTAAAACAAAACGAGTGTGTGATGCCTTTAACTCCAGAGGTTTTTGGTGATGGATTAGCAATTGATGTGTGTGCGGGAACTGGTGCCATATCAAAAGCTCTTATTAATATCGGTTGGAAAGTTTTGCCTATGGATATAAGCAAATTGATGTTAGAACAAAACTCTCTTCCTTTTTCTATCATCGGTGATATTCACTCTATTCCTACACTTGACAAACATTTTGATTTGGTGGTCTGCCGACAAGGATTACAGTATTCTAATCTTGAAATTGCTATAACAGAAATGGCTAGGATTTGTAAAACAAAAATTATACTAGGACATATTACAAAAGAATTAGAAGACGATTACAATTTTTGGAATGAATATTTTAAAATTGCCTCTCCTGGAAGAAAACACATTTTTTTACCTGGAGAAATTGAAAAAACAGTTTCTAAATTAGGACTAAAAATAGAAAAATGTCATACAATTCACCAACAAGATAATTATTTAGGTCCAATATTGCATCTAACTTCAGATGAGCAGCAAAGCTTGGTTGATTTGCTAAACAAAACTCCGGAAAAATTTAAACAAATATATAATGTTAGCTATAACAACGATGAAATTACCTATTCAAACAGATGGGAGTTTATTGAGATCAGCGTCTAATCTTCAAACTTATATCTTTGTTTTTCGTTTTTAGAATATAGCTGTTAGTGCTGTTAAAAGATTACTTTTGATATTCTAATGTTAATTATTTTAGGTCTAACAATAAAACAGATTATCACTTTTAGCAAAATTTAAAAGTATATTTTAAACTATTTAACTTTCATTTTTAACATTTTCTTTAATTAACAAATCAATACTAAAAAATCATCTCCCCGAATAGTACATACTAAACGGGGAGATTCAATTATACCATCCTAAAATGCTTCAACGCATCCATAATAGCATCTTCTTTTTCTTTAGGACACTGTGGTACTCGGCTTTTGCCTTCTCCCTTGTTATAACACTCTCTTTCGATAATACCACACTTAGTCTTAACCTGTGATATATAAAGAGTTGACACTTTAAGACCATGTTTTTCAAGCACATAATCCTTGATTTCCTGATATGTAGCCTTAGTTTCGGCAGCGGTAATATCAAGCTCTGAAAGGTCAAGCTTTATGTCGATATGTGTGTCCGGTCTGCGTTGGGACAAAAGAACAACACTTTCGCAATGTACGGTTCGAGGGAACATATCCACTGCGGTGAATTTTTTTACCTCATAGCCTGAATCGCCGAATATTTTGCTGTCCCTTGCAAGAGTGGCAGGGTCGCAGGAAACATAAACGACTCTGTCGGGATTCATGTTTACAACGGTTTCGATAACATCCCTGCTGCAACCCTTTCTCGGCGGGTCGAGTATAACAACATCGGGGCGGATGCCTTCTTTGTAAAGAGTCTGTGCCGCACCCGAGGCATCGTCGCAGATAAAACGTGCGTTGGTGATGTTGTTGTAAGAGGCATTTTCCTTTGCATTCTCAATTGCCTGGGGAATAATTTCGACACCGATAAGTTGTTTTACCTTGTCAGCCATTGTAAGACCGATTGTGCCCGTACCGCAATAAAGGTCGAGAAGGGTTTCACCGCCTTTAAGTTCCGCATACTCCTTTGCTTTGCCGTAAAGGATTTCCGTGCCTTCAGGGTTGACCTGATAGAAAGAAAGGGGAGATATTCTGAATTTAAGTGAGCAGAGTTCGTCTTCGATATAGTCCCTGCCCCAAAGGGTGACGCACTTTTCCCCGAGTACCACATTGGTATTTTCTTTGTTTATATTAAGGATAATTGATTTGATGTTTTCGTCTGCAGAGGTGAGAATTTCAATGAGTTTGTCTTTCTTCGGTATACTGTTGCCGTTAATTACAAGGCAGACCATAATTTCACCGCTTTTTGCACCACGGCGAAGATAGATGTGTCGAAGAAGTCCGCTGTGTTTTTCTTCGTTGTATACGGTAACGGGGCTTTGGTGAATATATTTTTTCACCGCAGAAACGATAGAGGCAAACTCTTTCATCTGAAGTGCACAGTCGTCACATTCAGCAATGCGGTGACTGCGTTTTGAATAAAAGCCCGTTATAACGTTTCCGTCTTTGTCAAGACCGACAGGTATCTGTGCTTTGTTTCTGTATCTTTCGGGATTTTCTATATGAAGAATTTCTTCTGCTTCAATGTCAATACCGCCGATTCTCTGCATAGCGTCAGTGACAGACCGTTTCTTTTCTTTAAGTTCGGATTCGTAACTTATATGTCTGTAAGCACAGCCGCCGCAACGGGAGTAAACGGGGCAGTCAGGCTCAGTTCTGTCTTCAGAGGGCTTGTAAATTTTGCTTATAATACCCACGGCATAATTTTTCTTGACTTTGATAATGTGTACGAGTAAATCGTCACCTACCGCAGCACCGTCAACAAAAACCGCCATTTCACCGTATCGTCCGAGACCGCTTCCCTCTGAAGTGAGGGTTGTTATCTTGAGGCGGATATCGTCATTCTTTTTAAGAGTCATTTTGTACCTCTTTCGTGTGATATTTCAATTACCTTAATCTTGCAAGTTCAATGCAAACGGTAAGACCGCCAAGGTCCTCACTCTTTTTTGCATATATTTTGCCGCCGTGTCTGTCAATGATTTCACGGCAAATGGCAAGACCCAGACCTGCAACCTTCCTGCCTTTGTCAGAAGTGTAAAGAGGCTGGAAAATCACTTCAAGTTTTTCTTCCTCAACACCCGTACCGTTGTCGTGAATGTCAATGTAAACGGTCTTTTTGTCGCAGGTGATGAGTACCTTTATGATGTGTTCTTCTTTCGAAAAATGCTTTAGCGAGTTGCCGAAAAGATTGCCGCATACCCGTTTGAATTTAAGCAGGTCAAGTTGCAGTGCAGCACCCTTTGCTCTGTTTTCGACAATGAGTGTTGCGCCTGCATTTTCAAGGTCATCGGCATAGTCGGCAGAGATGTTACGGGCTAACTTTTCCGTTGTGACAGTTTCAAAACTCATCTGATTTGAAAGGTTAAAGTCAAGATATTCGTCAAATTCATTAACAAGTTGCTGGATTTCAACGCTCTTGCCGTATACCGTATCAAGATATTGCTTCTTTCTTTCTTCGGGCACCGAGTCTTTTTTCAGCCTTTCCGTATAGCCCATAATGGAGGTGAGGGGAGTTTTAATATCGTGGGAAATTGAGGCGATAATTCGGCGCTGATTGTTCTGATGCTGTTCCAGATTTTTAGTCATGGAAACGAATCTGTCATAAACCTTTCCTGCGTAGCCGTTGATGTTGTTTTTGCGCAGGTTACCCGTTTTGTCGTATTCCTCGATTGCTTTGTAAAGTTTACTGTAAGGGCGGAGCATACGGGTATAGATTGCGAAAATGAGAGTCGCAAGGGCGGACAGACCGATTAAAAGTTCGATGAAAAGAAATGATACGAGATTTCTGTCTTCGGCAACGTGTTCTCTTAAAAAATAAACCGAAGATTTTATAACATAAGCATCGTCTTTATATTCAAAAGGTGTCTGCACTTTAACATCGAGAAAAGTCCAGTTTTTGTCAAGACTTTCCGTTACGATATCGTTGTTTTCGTCTTCGATTTCTATGATAACATCACTGTATGAAGCGACGATTAACGGCCATTCTTCTGTGGAGGAAGCACTTGTCAGTTCTTTGATGATTTCGTTGTTGTATTCTTCAAGGATTTCCTCGTCGTGATAGGAGCCGTCGATGACGATTTTTGTAACGTAACTGTTATAGGAAACGGTGAATATAAGAACAATGCAAACGAATATAAACACTGTAACAGAACGTGTTTTGTTTGTCCATTCCATGTTCCTGCCTCCGAAAATTATTTATACACCTTTACAAATTTATAGCCTACACCCCAGACGGTTTTTATATACTCGTTGTCAGGGTCTATTTTATCTCTTATGCTTTTGATGTTAACGGCAACGGTGCCGATGTCACCAAATTCACTGCCCCAAACGTGAGAGAAAATTTCTTCACGGGTCAGTACCTTTCCTGCGTTTTCCATAAAGAACTGCAGAAGTTGGAATTCACGGGTGGATAAGGGTATTTTTACACCTTTTTTACTGACCTCGTAAGAGGCTATGTTAATTTCAATATCGCCGACACGGATAATTTCATTTTCATTCTTTGGGCGGCAACGTTCTTCTCTGCGAAGGTGTGCCTTGACTCTTGCCACAAATTCTTCAACAACGAAGGGCTTTGAAATATAATCGTCGGCGCCGACTTCAAATCCCTGCACCGCATCGACGGTTTTGCCCTTTGCCGAAACGAAGATGATAGGGCAGGACACTCTTTTTCTTATGAATTTGCAAAGGTCCATACCTGAAAGTTCGGGCATCATAATATCAAGGGTGATAAGTGCGATGTTTTCGCTGTTTGCGATAATATAGTCGTAGGCACTTTTTCCGTCATTTTTAATCTCTGTTTTGAAACCTTCGTCTTCAAGGGAGTCTGAAATAAGTCTGGCGATAGAAATGTCATCGTCGATAATAAGAATTTTTTCTTTCATGATTTTTACCTTTCCGTCAGGGCGCTGTTTATCTTTATCGCCCGGGCAAATACACACATTATATATAATAATATAAAAGGCAAAAAAAATAAAGGGTATTATACTATTTTTTTCTCAAATACATTTACATAATTTACACTCTTGACAACCGAGCGTTGCGGAAGTTATAATCAAAACGTTAATATTCATCGGGAGGTATAAGCAAAATGAAAAAAGTTTTGGTAGGTATGAGCGGAGGAGTTGACAGTGCAATGTCAGCGTATCTTCTCAAGGAAAAGGGCTATGAGCCTGCCGGGGCAAACTGCCGTTTTTTCGATTATGACGATACCTCCGTTGCCGACGAGGGTTGCGGCAGCCTTGAAAATGTGCGTGATGCAAAAAGCGTTGCGGACAAACTCGGCATACCTTTTTACGTTTTTAACTTTACAAAAGAGTTTGAAGAAAAGGTTATCGGCAATTTCATCGACGTTTACGCAAGGGGCGGCACACCTAATCCTTGCATAGAGTGCAACAAACATATGAAGTTTGATAAAATGCTGGAAAAAGCATTGGATATGGGCTGCGACTATATTGCAACGGGTCACTATGCAAGGTGCGGTTTTGACGAAAATACGGGCAGGTACTTTCTGAAAAAGGGTGCCGATGCAAGCAAAGATCAGAGTTACGTTCTTTACACTTTGAGTCAGCACCAACTCAGTCATATTCTTTTTCCTTTGGGTGATATGACTAAAATCCGGATAAGAGAACTTGCGGAAAAACAAGGCTTTGTAAGTGCAAAAAAGAAAGACAGTCAGGATATATGTTTTGTACCCGACGGCGATTATGCATCTTTCATCAAAAGGCATACAGGTATAACTTTCCCTCACGGAAACTTCGTTGACCAAAGCGGAAAAGTTCTCGGTGAACACAAGGGTATTATATGTTATACCGTCGGACAAAGACGTGGGCTGGGTCTTGCTTTGCCTGCGCCGATGTATGTTATGAAAAAGGACACGGAAAACAACAGAGTCATTCTCTGTGACAACGAATCTCTTTTTTCAAAATCCCTTGATGCAGAAAACATCAACCTTATTTCTTATGATAAACTCGAGTCACCCATAAGAGTCAAAGCACGAATCCGTTACAGTCACAAAGAGCAGTGGGCAACGGTTACCCAGACGGGTGAAGATACTCTCCACATCGAATTTGATGAGGCTCAGAGAGCAATATCAAAAGGTCAGTCCGTTGTACTGTATGACGGTGACTACGTTGTTGGCGGAGGAATAATAAAATAAAGGCAGGCGGGTGCCTGCTTTATGAGGGAACAGGTAAGAAGTAAGAGTGAAGAAGTGAGGTCGCACTAAAACTTTGTTGTTCGGGTCAGGTTTTCTCCCGCAGAGAGAAGTTGTTGATACGGTAAAAGAGTAATTATAAAATCGACGGACTTATCCTTTGTCGATTACTTGTTATGCGGATAATTTCCTGCTGTTACTGCAACCTGACTCGTGACCGCACTTATTACCTGTTCCCTCTTACTTCTTACTTCAAAAAAGTCCGCCACTTTCGTGACGGACTTTTTTTAGCCTAAGTGTTCTTTTACGTTTGCGTCATAATGACCTGTATCCTGGAAACCGATGTCGGTTCTGAGCATTTCTGCTGACCAGGCTTTTGAAATGTTTTCATAAGTGCCGTATAAAATATCGGCGTTCCAGAAGCCTTTCTTTGCACCGTACATGCACCAGTCGGAACTCTCCATTCCGTTGCCTGTTGCTTTGTATGTCCAGAGCATCCAGCTGTAATCGAGTTTGTTCATTGTGGAGAAGCAGTTCTCCCAGGTTGTTGCTTTATGGGGATAGAATTCACCGACCATAAGAGGAACATTGGGATGAAGAGCCATAGTCAGAATAAGGAAGAAGTTGAAGATGAAGTCACTGTTATTATAGAAGTGAACCTGATAAACGATATTATCCCAACCTTTGAGGAAGGTTTTGGGAAGAGCAAAACCTGTCCAGATGGCTTCCATTGTGATAACGTGGTCAGCATCGACTTCACGGACTGCATCATAAAGAATACCGTAAATCCATTCATTCTTTACACGTCTTTCAATTTCCGAACATTCAACATCGCACATGGGCTCGTTGAGAAGGTCGTACATAGCAACGGCAGGGTTGCCGTTGTAACGGGAAGCGATTGCCTGCCAGAGTTCGCAGGTAAGTCTGCGGTATTCTTCGCCCTGTTCATTCTGAGCGTAAAGTTGTGCGCCGCCGTAGGCACGTCCGCTGTGGGGAGCGTCACTCTGCGAGCCTACCGCACCGTGCATATCGAGAATAACATAAAGTTCACGTTTGCTGCATTCCTCAACAACCCAGTCAAGAATTGAGAAATCCCATTCGCCGTTTTCGTCAAGAATTTTTGTGCCCTTATCATCGTAATAGAAGTTTCTGTACCAGAAGGGGACACGCACACAGTTGAAGCCTTTTGCTTTGATGTTGTCAAGATCCCATTCCGTAATCCAGTTTTCATAGTACTGGTCTATGAGGGCCTTGGCGGCTTCTCTGCCGAAACGTTCTTCAAGAGTATCGTAAACCCATTCGCCGTCATACTGTACGCCGTCATAAAGTTCGTCAGGACAAAGCCAGTCTTCACGGGTGAGCCATGCTCCCAGGTTTACACCTTTGAGTTGAATATGTTCGCCTTTTTTGTTATAGAGTTTTCTGCCTTTGACAACGATATAGTCGTCATCGGTAAAGCCCGTTACTTCATCTTCTGCATTCGTTTCGTTTTCTGCAAAAGCAACGGTTGAAACAGAAAAAGCCATAAGGAAAGCAAGACATATACAGAGTAATTTTTTGAGTGTTTTCATCACTGCTGAATCCTCCTTTTTAATTTCGTTTAAGGTACTTTAAATTATACATCATAACGAAAAAAAGTCAATAAAAAATCCACTGTTTTAGTAGGTTTTAAGCGTTTTTGCCGTCACATTGTTAAATTTGTTAAAAAAAACAAGATGCTTTTTGTTCAAAACATAAAAAAGACAAAAATTGCATATTTATATTCGATAATAATGTAGATTTTTTTTACTGTTTGTGTTATCATTTAGCAGTATGGATAATTGTGAGTTATGCTATTGTTTGCAAAACTTGCAACTTACAAAAACTTAACGGTCAACCCGTTGAAGGAGGATAAAAGTTAATGCTTAAGAAAATCAGCAAAATTCCGTTCACAGACACACCTGAACAGGCAGCAAAACTCGATGCTGTTATAGCCGAAAACACAGGCGACAACAGTAATCTTATGCATGTTATGCAAGTCGCTCAGGACATTTACGGCTACCTTCCCTTTGAAGTTCAGCAGAAAATTGCAGACGGAATGAAAGTACCCATGGAAAAGGTATACGGCGTTGCAACATTCTACGCACAGTTTGCCCTTTCACCCAAAGGTAAGTACGCAATTTCAGTTTGTCTTGGTACTGCCTGCTACGTTAAGAATGCCCAGGAACTTCTAGACGAACTCACCGCCCAACTCGGTATCGGTCCTGACGAATGTACTGCCGACGGTAAATTCTCACTCACAGCCTGCCGTTGTATCGGTGCTTGCGGTCTTGCTCCCGTTCTTACGGTTAACGAAGATGTTTACGGCAAAATCACCGGCGCAGACATCAAAGGTATTCTCGCTAAATACGCAGAATAATGAGAGAACTTTCTCTGAATGTGCTTGATATTGCTCAGAACTCAATACGCGCCGAGGCAACTCTGGTAACAATTGAGATTGAGGAAAGCACAGCGAAAAAACTTCTTTCAATTAAGATAAGTGACAACGGTAAGGGTATGTCACCCCGACAGGTTCAGTCCGTAAGGGACCCTTTCTTTACAACCCGTACCACGAGAAAGGTAGGAATGGGAATTCCTCTTTTCAGAATGGCGGCGGAAATGACGGGAGGCTCCTTCAATATCGAAAGTGAACTTGGTGTGGGCACAACAACCTCGGCTGAGTTTAAAACAGACCATCTGGATTTCACTCCTTTGGGGGATATGTGCAGCACGGTGATAATGCTTATTACAATGAACCTTCACATTGATTTTGTTTATACTCGCAGAATTGATGAAAAAGAGTTCACCGTTGACACAAGAAAATTAAAAGAAATTCTCGGCGATGTTCCTTTGAATGAACCGAGCATATCTCAGTGGATAAAAGATTTTATTAACGAAAACACGAAACAACTTACGGAGGTGTAAACAAATGAAAACTCTTGAAGAGCTTATGGCATTAAGAGATGCGGCAAAGGCTAACCTTACAGCACGTGACGATTCATCTGAAGTTATCAGAGTCGTTGTCGGTATGGCTACTTGCGGTATCGCAGCAGGCGCAAGACCTGTTATGAATAAATTTGTTGAAGAAGCAGCTAAGCGCAACCTTACAAACGTAACCGTTGCTCAGACAGGCTGTATCGGTATGTGCCAGTACGAACCCATCGCAGAGGTTCTTGTACCCGGCAAGGAAAAAGTAACTTATGTTCAGCTCAATGAAGAAAAAGTTGCAAAAATCATCGTAGAGCATATTGTAAACGGCAACCCTGTTGTTGAATACACTATCGGCTCAGTTACAGAATAAGGAGGAAAACTAAATGTATCGTTCACATGTGCTCGTTTGCGGCGGTACCGGTTGTACCTCTTCAAATTCACAGAAAATCATCGAAAGGATGGAAGAAGAACTCAAGGCAAAAGGTCTTGAAAACGAAGTTCAGGTAATCCGTACCGGTTGCTTCGGTCTTTGTGCTCTGGGCCCCATCATGATCGTTTATCCCGAAGGCTGCTTCTATTCAGAAGTTAAGGTTGAAGACGTTCCCGAAATCGTTGAAGAACATCTTCTCAAAGGCCGTATGGTTAAGCGTCTTCTCTATAAAGAAACAGTAACACCCACAGAAATCAAAGGTCTTAACGACACAAACTTCTATAAGAAGCAAAAGAGAATTGCTCTTGGTAACTGCGGTGTTATCAATCCCGAAGATATCAACGAATATATCGCTTACGACGGTTATCAGGCTCTTGCAAAGTGTCTTACGGAACTCACTCCCGAGCAGGTAATCCAGATTGTTAAGGATTCAGGTCTTCGCGGCAGAGGCGGCGGCGGTTTCCCCACAGGTCTTAAGTGGAGTTTCACAGCAGCAAACAAAGCAGACCAGAAATATGTTGTTTGTAACGCCGACGAAGGTGACCCCGGTGCATTTATGGACCGTTCAATCCTTGAAGGCGATCCCCACTGCCTTATCGAAGCAATGGCTATCTGCGGTTATGCAACAGGCGCAACAGAAGGTTACGTTTATGTTCGTGCTGAATATCCCATCGCAGTTGCACGTCTTCAGATTGCTATCAATCAGGCAAGAGAAATGGGTCTTCTCGGTAAAAATATCTTTGGTTCAGGTTTTGACTTTGACCTCTTTGTTAAACTCGGCGCAGGTGCTTTCGTTTGCGGTGAAGAAACAGCTCTTATGACTTCAATCGAAGGTAACCGTGGTGAGCCCAGACCCCGTCCTCCCTATCCTGCAGTTAAGGGTCTTTTCGCAAAACCCACAACAGAAAATAACGTTGAAACTTTCGCAAACATTCCTGCTATTATCCGTAACGGCGGCGAATGGTTCGCTTCAATGGGTACGGAAAAATCAAAGGGTACAAAGGTATTCGCTCTCGGCGGTAAAATTACCAACACAGGCCTTGTTGAAATTCCCATGGGTACAACACTCCGTGAAATCATCGAAGAAATCGGCGGCGGTATCCCGGGCGGTAAGAAGTTCAAGGCTGCTCAGACAGGCGGTCCTTCAGGCGGTTGTATTCCTGCTCACCTTATGGATACTCCCATTGACTACGATAACCTCACAGCAATCGGTTGTATGATGGGTTCAGGCGGTCTTATCGTTATGGACGAAGACAACTGTATGGTTGACATCGCCAAGTTCTTCCTCGACTTCACTGTTGACGAATCCTGCGGTAAGTGTACTCCCTGCCGTATCGGTACAAAGCGTCTTCGTGAAATGCTTGACAAGGTTTCAGACGGCTCAGCTACTCTTGAAGATCTTGACAAGATCGAAGAACTTTGCAACTACATCAAAGATAACTCACTTTGCGGTCTTGGTCAGACAGCTCCCAACCCTGTTCTTGCAACACTTAAATTCTTCCGTGACGAATATATTGCACACGTTGTTGATAAGAAGTGTCCCGCAGGTGTATG
>CAYNIN010000024.1:0-19489 GCA_964397395.1 uncultured Faecalibacterium sp. | reverse complement strand
TTTTACTTATATTTTGAGTAAATCCCTTATGAACACCCGTACCAAACCAGAAAAATCCGAACCAAATTTTCCGGATAGGAAAAGGGTTCGGATTTTTTATTTGTTTTTAGTTGTATACATAGATGTGGGAATGTGTGTAGTGAAAGGTTTAAAAATTTTCTCATATATACCACGGCACAAGGAAGGGTAAAATGTTCCTGAGTTTTGAAAAAAAGTTGAAAATATTTTTTTACTTCGCAAGCCTGCCGCATAGAAGAAAAAATTTTCTTCTGAGTATTATTAAATTCTTACATTCTTCCTTACTATAGAAAAACCGCCAGGGAATCTCCCCGGCGGTAAATTATCGGTTCAGTTGTATCTTAATAGTGAGCCGCTCCGCATTCGCATACGGGATTCATTTTAAAAAGTTTCCAGAAGAAGCGTACTATCTTCCAGATAAAGCCCATAAATCCTGATTTATGACAATTGCAATCACAGTTATTCTCAGACTCGTCAGATTGTTCGGAATCTGAAGGCGTATCGGGGTCGGTGGGGGTCTCATCTTCGGGCATAAATTCAGTATAGTAAACGGTCTGATGAGTGTAGTTTTCAACATCGTTTTCGTTGAAATCGAAAATACGTGCATATCTTTCTCCGGGGTCTCCGTAGGTAGCAAAACCGAATCCGCCGTTGTAGCCAAGTTCAATTCCGTCCGTTGTTTTTCCCACAAAGGTATTTATATGGTCATGGCCGAAATATGCACCGAGTACATCACCTTGCTCTAACCAGGCTTCATATTGACCCGTTATTTTTTCGGGATGCTCACAGCCGGGAATTTCTCTCATTATGTTTCTGTCACCAGTCCAGTCAGCGTTTTCATCAAGAACATAATAAACATCGGAATATCTGCTTTTCAAAGCTCCTTCGGTGCCTTCGGGAACCTCTTTAAGGAAGCTTATTATTTCTTTGACGGGAATGTGCTGGAACACTAAGGAGGGGACAATCTTTCCGCCGTTCATTTCTTTAAGTTGATTGCTTCTATCCTTGTACCATTCTACCTGTTCGGAAGTAACACCGCTTGTGGTGCCCTTGCCGTTCCAATACTGAGTATCCATCATATAGATATTCAACTTGGGTACACTGCCGTCACTTGAGTAAATAACGGTGTTGTATGTGCCGCCGTCAGCACCGTCGGTGTTGGCATAGCAATAAGAGTATTCACGGTAAATTGCCGCCTGGTCTTCCATGGAAACAATTCCTTCATAGTCTCTGTCGTGATTACCGAAGGTGAAGATGAAAGGGATGCCTCTTTCCTCTATGGGCATCAACTGATTTTTAAGAGCCGTTCTTATTTTTTCTTCGGTTACACCGGGAAAGTAATCGCTCAGTTGGTCTCCCACGAGTACAACAAGGTCAGGCTCATACTTGTCAAGCACCTTGTTCAGGAATGCAAGTGAATCGGCATTAGTTGTATCTCTGTCCTGAAAATCGTTTATCTGTAAAACCCGGAAGGTGCCGTCACTGTTGAAGGTAAGTTTATTTTCCTTTGCCGAAGCAGAAAAAGCAAGAGACATCATAAGAAGTGCCGAAAGAATAAGTGCTGTGATTTTTTTCATCGTATTTTCCTCCTTTTATTCATATCCTTATTTTAGCACTTAACTTACAAAAAATCAAGGTTTTTAATTTGGCAGTAAGGCTTTTTTCAGGTAGCAACTTATCACTTCTTCCCCCTCTTCTTATAATCCTCATCAAGATTATCTCTCCAACTGTTATCAAGCGGAGTGCACTTTCTCACATTGCTGACCGCACAGGCGACAGACTCGTATAGTATTCCCGTACCCTTGGCATCGGCATTGTAATTAACGGCTCTGTCCTCACCGATGCCGTAGCGTTTTGCAGTTTCAACTGCATCAATATTAGCACCGATGAAAAGAAACTCCCAACCGTATTTCTCTTTCTGACGTTCAATCATTCTCTTGACCTGTTCACTGCTGTAACGCCGGCTTGCGTTCTCCATACCGTCGGTGGTGATGATGAACATTGTGTGCTCGGGCACATCTTCGGGGCGGGCGTACTTGTGGATATTACCTATGTGATGAATGGCACCGCCGAGAGCATCAATGAGAGCCGTGCAGCCTCTGACTGTGTACTCCCTGTCGGTCATAGGTCTGATGTCGGCGAGCTTAACTCTGTCGTGAAGCACTTCGCTTACATTGTCAAAAAGTACAGTTGAAATATAGCACTCGCCGTCTTCCTTCTTCTGCTTTTCAATCATAGCGTTGAACCCTCCGATTGTGTCGCTTTCAAGACCTGCCATTGAACCGCTTCGGTCAAGGATGAACACTAATTCTGTGATGTTGTTTTTCATATTGATTACCTCCGAAAAAATTATGGTTGCAAGGTCTTGTGTAACCTTACAACCATAGTATAAATTATTTGATTTTTCTTTTGGTCAATCGGCGATTTACTTTTGAACTGCAGCGCTCGGTTTACCAATTGATGATATGATCAAAGACTTTTTCTCCAAGGCTGTCATAAGCTTCAAGATGTATCTGCTTTGCAGAAAGGGTCATTTTTGAAGCAACATATTTGTCGTCTCTGTTTCCGCCGTCCATATAACCCGTAATACCGGTATGAGCCGAAAGCATTTCTTTTTCATTATCATTACTGCCAAGAAGTCTGCAATCGTGAGAGTGTCCCGAAATAATCAGTTTTGTGCCGAGTCTGTCAATTTCATTCCAGGCTTCTTCTGACAGATTTTCCTCTACTTCACTTATTTGCCAGGCATGAGAAAGAGTAATGACTTTGTCGTTTTTGACCTCAGTTGTTTTAAGCCAATCGACCATTTCAGCACGGTATGTATTATAATCCGTCATACTGCCGTATTCGGGATGAGAATCGTCCTTATCCTCGCCGCTGTCAAGAACTACGAATGAATAATTCCCCATATCAGCAGTATAATAGAATTCATCAAGTCCAAGGGCATCGGCGAGCTCGCTTGCGTAAGCGCCTCTTGTTTCGTGATTGCCTCTTGCATAAAGAACGGGCATTGTTCCCTTGGTAAGCGTACCTGCGAATTCAACAATATTACGTACTGCTTCTTCTTCAAAATCAAGTCCGGGAGAGGCGTCCCCCATAAGCAAAACAGCATTATAATCTCCCATATAGGAAACCGCATCATATACTCTTTGAATTTCAGTATGCCAGTCTGAAACCACAAGGCAGGTTATGTCATCACCCGAAACAGGTGTAAAACTGTAATTTTCAGATACAACTTCTTTACCGGTACGACTGCCATAGCTGTATTGCTCGATTACCCGTACAGAGCCCACTTTATAAGTATTGTTATTAAGATGCTCATAGGGAACATTTACGCTGTGGATTTTTGAATCGCTATTGAGTCTGCCTGCGTTGTTATCGTACACCTTATAATCTTTTCCGTCATAGCTGTATTCAACATAGCCTGTACCATAATCATTAGTAGAAAAAACTACACTGTAATCTTTGCCCGTATCAATAACTGTCGGATCACAGGTTATCACATACTTTCCTGTATCAAGCACAAAAGAAAATCCGATTACCGTCATAAAAACAAGAGTAATTGCTAAAACAGCCTTGCGTGTTTTTCCTTTAAACAAAGGAAAGAAAACAGCAAGGAAAGGAACAAGAATAAAAAACGAAGCATCATAAAGCGAGTTTTTGAGATATAGAGAGTATACACCGGCTGATTCTCTGTCTGCCATAATAATCAGAAAAACGAGAGCAACTATAAAAAAGAATACGGATAAAAATGCGGATATTCCGCTCAGTACAGAAAACCACTTTTTATTATAAATCTTTTTTATATCATAGAGTTTCAATGCCGTTAAAACACCGCTCAATATTGCATTGACAATCATTGCATACAACAGATAAACCGTGAAGCTGTCAATTTTCAGTGCAATATCAACGAAAACCCATGTGGCTCTTGCCGCATTGAACATAATTGCACCGACAACTGCAAAAACGAGCATTATTGACGAAAATATCTTTGACTTTTTTTGATTCTTTTCCTTCATAAATTTCACTCCTTCACTTTCTTACAACTAATAATACTATATGATTATAAACAAATTTTAAACTTTAGAAAAAAGTGTTTCCTGGTCATACTTGAAAAGTGCCGAGTCAATCTCAAAAACATCGTAGATTTTATTCTCAAGACAGTACTTGATAATTACATCGAAAAGATTGCTGTCAGACAGGATAAATCCAACTGATGAAAGGAGATTCTGAGTTTCGTCAAGGCTGAGTTCAAGGGCAACCGCAAATGAAATTGCCGTTTTTTTATTGGGTTTATAGTGCTTGTCAGTCATCAGCTTGTGCCAGGTCTGCTTGCTGACATTTGCTTTTTTGTAGCACTGAACATCGCTGATACCTTTAGCATCAATGAGTTTAATAAGTTTCAGCGCAAAGGATTCATCGAGTTTGATGAAATCTTCAAGGCTCTGTTTGGGTGTACTGCCGACACTGCAAGGCGCAGGCGAATAATCTTCCTGGGTACAAGGCGCAGACATGCATTCATATGACATCGCACGACTATAATCAACCTCTTCGCTTAATCTCTTTTCACGGGAGAATGCAGCGTTGAAGAATCTTCCCGCATAACGTCGGGCATAGTTATCGTCAATATAGCTTTCTATACCTGAAAAGAGCTTTTCGGAAAGCTCATAGGATTTCTTATCATAGACAAGAAGATACACCGTCATTTCGTTATCAAAGAGAAATGTACTTATGGTACTGATTGCAATTTTCAGCACCTTATCCTTGGGATAGCCGTAAGCGCCCGATGAGATAAGAGGAAAGGCAACAGTTTCGCAGTTGTTCTCTTTTGCGAGTTTCAGGCACTCGTTATAGCAGGAAATAAGCAGTTCGGTTTCTCCGTTATCTCCCCCTTCCCACACGGGTCCTGAGGTGTGAATAATATACTTACAGGGCAGATTAAAGGCAGGAGTTATCTTTGCTGTGCCAAGACCGAGAGGAGTGAGTTCTCTGCAGAGCTTATCAAGTTCGGAACCTGCGGCAGTATGTACGGCAAGGTCAACACCGCTGTAGCCTATCATTTCTTGGTTGGTTGTGTTGACGATAGCATCAACCTGCATTTTTGTTATATCCTGTCGGATTATCTGAAGGGGCATTTAGGTCACCTCGAATCGTTGGTTTTATGATTTAATTATATGATTGAGGTGCGTTGTTGTCAATGATATTGTCACAGATATAGGAGAAAATAATGTTAGAGGAAAGTATGTGGTTATATATCACGAAGATTTGAACATTTCTACGCTATATCAACATTTAAGCAATAACTAATTTGTCAAAGAAGGTGCAACTGTTTCTGCAGGAACCCTTATAGCAAAAACCGGTGATACGGGAATCGGTGGTTATCATCTTCATTTTGGAATGATGACCGAAAAAGCAACAAATCCGAATCACGACCAGCATGGATACGCCTTTGATCCATTAGGTTCTAAGGTTGAATACATTTATTATAAATAAGCCCCTATGAACACCCGCACCAAACCAAAAAAATCCGAACCTCTTTCCTTTAGAAAAAGGGTTCGGATTTTTTGTTTTTCCCAGCCGAAATTATTTCGGCAACGGTGCAAGCAAAACTGCGAAATAAAAGCCAAAAAAACTTAATATCAATAGCAGTCCTCGGCTAAATCATGCAAAGTCAATAAGTCAATAACCTGAGTCTGTCGTATTGACTTTAATCGTTTGGTAATATATAATAATTCCATAAACAACATTGTGTTGAGGTGAATGTATGAAAAGAATAAAAAACTCCGTGGCAACAGACGTCAATGAAAAACTCACCTTCAGAGAGTATGCCGCTTACAGTTCAAGTTCCGCTGTATCAAGAGTCGGTTCTGCCATGAGCGGTTTCTTCGGCGGCCTTGTTGCATCCACTTTTTTAGGCCTGAGCGAAGAGGCTTTTGCCACTTACAGCACCATTGTCTTTGTCCTTGGCTTCTGGGATATTGCAAACGACGTTATAGTTTCAACTTTTCTTGATAAGACCCGTAAAACCTTTGGCAGATGGGGCAGATTCAAACCTTGGCTTATGCTGACGATTGTTCCCTTTAATCTGGTTGTCATTCTGCAGGCTCTGCCTATCAAGGATTTCTTCCCGGGTGTCGGTGACACTTTTAAGGTTACGTATCTTGTGCTGCTTTACTTCCTCAACGACGCATTGAGCACATTCTATAACGCTGCATTGACTGCACTTAATGCAAGAAGAACAACAGATAATATGGAGCGTGGCTACATTGCCGCTATTGACAGTATACTCGGCTCGGCTATCGGCTCAACAGGTACATATATCGCCGCTTTTCTTCCTTTTATTCTGCCGAATATGTCGGATGCGGAAAGATATTTCTACGGTTACAGCGTTGTGACCATCGCCGCTATCCCTCTTTCAATATGGAATATTGTTGCAACCAAGGAACGAATCACTGACCCGCCGAAAGTCGAAGTACCCAAACTCAAAGAGGTGTATAAAACCATCATCAAAAACAAGCCTCTGATGCTCTTTATGCTTTCGGAAATTCTCGGACACGGTTTCTCAATCGGTTACGGATTTATGACCTATGCCTTTATTGCCTGTTTCAGAACAGAGCAGTTTGAAATCACTTTCTTCAGAGATACTTTCCTTGAATTTACCTATACGTATAACGACGGCAACTATGCGGCTCTGCTTTCATTTGCATCCCTTGCTTCCTTTGTCACAACAGGCATCTCACTTTTTATTGCTCCCATAGTGCGCAGATGGGTTGACGATAAATTCCTTTATATCGGCATGAAAGTCGGTACGGGTATATGCTACGTTATAATGTTCTTATCAATATATCCCTACGAAAGCCATACTCCCCAGGAAATTTTTGTCACTGTTGTTTTCTGGTATGCCCTGCACGGACTTACAACGGGCTTTTATAATACTGTTCCCGGTCTTATTCAGATGGCCGCTTATGACTACGGTGAATATAAATTCGGCGAAAGAAACGAGGCAACCGTCAGTGCTGTCAAAGGCACATTATCAAGAGTTCTTTCCAACTTCACAACCTATTTCACCAATCTTTTCCTCATATATGTGGGTTACAAGCAGTTTGCAGAAACTCCCGAACTTATGCCTTTAGAGGCAAAGAAAAGCCTGATTTATCTCTTCGCACTCACACCCGGACTTTTCTCTTTCACCTCAATTATTCCGATGTTCTTCTATAAACTTTCAGGTAAGAAGCATAAGGAAATTGTCAAGGCTCTTGAAAAGCGCAGACAACAAAGCCTTGATGAAATCAATAAGGCGGAGCCCGCCAATACTCAGACATAATTCAATAAGAAACAACACAAAACCACCCGAAGAAGAACATCATCTTTTTCGGGTGGTAATTATTTTTAGTGATATTCCGTGCTTTGCACAGAGTAATATTTCTCTTTGAGAAGTGATATTAAAACCTTACGGTTTCTGTGATATTTTATCCGCCTGATAAACTGCTGCGGAATATAGTTTTCTGCAAGGCAGATAAAGTTTTTTTATTTCATTGAGTATCTGTATTCGAGACCCTCAATCCACTCGCCGCTGATGAAATCTCTGCCTCTTACGAGTATTTCATTTTCGTAAACTTCAACAAAGATACCGTCGCCTGCTTCATATTCAACAATTTCGGTTACACGGGGAAGATTTATGCAGTCAACGCCACGCCAACTATAGAAGTTGTCTTCGCCAAGGTGGTCGTGAATATGACCGTGAACGAACAAGTCGGTGCCGTACTTACTCAGAAGATCTGCAAGAACCGTATTTTCTCTTTCGGAAAGATAACTGAGAGGGAAATGGTTGAACACAAGGATGGGTGCATCTTTCTCATTGGCTTCTTTAAGTACGTCTTCAAGCCAAAGAAGTTGTTCGTCACTCATTCTGAAGATTGAGGGATCGCCATCCTCTGTTGCAAGGAAAATCATATAACAGCCGTTGACAACTTGGTAATAATAGGTTGTATCAAGGTTTTTGCCGAGATAGAGATTGTTGTTTGCGATAAAATCAATGGCTGATTTTTCGTGATCCCCTGCTCCGTTACCAAGGTCGTGATTGCCCACAACAACAAAGTTTTCCTTTGCAGGACTGACAACTCTCAATGCACTGTAAAATAAAACGTTTTCCAGAAACTGACCGTTCATAACGTTGTCACCCGTATAAACTGCTGCATCGAGATTCTTGCCTGCTTTTATGCCCTGAAGAACGTCACAGTACTTTTTGTAACTTTCGGGGTTGTTGGTTTCCACGTGTATGTCGGAAACAACGGCAACGCCGAGAATAAGTTCGTCGGGGTTTTCTGCCGTGTACTCTGTGCCCGGACCTGAAAGTGCAGGCGACATCATACTCAGAAGAATGAGCACAGTTGACATAAGTTTAACGAGATAGACACTTACTGTTTTGAAATCCATATTTTTTCCTTCTTTCATATAAATTTTATATCCGCATTAACAGTGTAACATATACTTTACCGTTTGTAAATATTTTAATAAATCATTTACAAAATGTGTTATAAATGTTATTATACAGTTAATAACCGTACCGAAACGGAAGGAGAAGTACTATGAAATTTGATATTGGCAAATTCACCGCAGAAATAATCTGCGAAAAAGGCATTACAGATGCTTTTCTTGAAACAGACCGCAAAGAAAACAGACTTGACCTTTACATAACCGCCACAAAGGACAGACCCAAATTTATTAAACTTCACTGGCAGAAGGAAACAGAAAAGGAAGAACTTGTTCTCGGTGATGCCTGGGAAAGAAGTTACGGCAATCTGGAATTCTTAAAATTATCTGATAACGACCGATATATGCCTTGGTATTTCATTTCAACAGACAAAGAAAGTTCTTTCTGTTTCGGCGTTAAAACGGGCTGCAATTCCTTTGTAAGTTTCCGATACGGCACCGACGGTATTACCGCCCTTGTGGACTGCAGAAACGGCGGTAACGGTGTGCATCTTGACGGAAGAAAACTGCACCTTGCCTCCTTTCTGTGTGAGGAGTATGAAAACGGTGACGTTTTCTCCTGCCTTAAAGATTACTGCAAAAAACTCTGCGACAGTCCCCTGCTTCCTAAAGAAAGAATTTACGGTGCTAACAACTGGTACTACGCCTACGGAAAGAGCAATTACGCCCAGATTATTTCCGACGCACGTCTTCAGACAGAACTTTCAAAGGGTATTGACAACAAACCTTTTCAGGTGGTAGACGACTGCTGGCAGAAGCACTCCTGCTGCGGACCCTGGTATCCTAACAGAAAGTTTAAAGATATGGAAAAACTTGCCCGTGAGATAAAAGAAATGGGTGTAAGACCGGGTATATGGGTAAGACTGCTGCGCAATAAAGATTTGAAAATCAAAAGAAAAATGCGAATTCTGCGAAAAGGAAGAAGAATATATCTTGACCCCACCCACCCCGACGTGCAGAAGTATATCACAGCCGACATTGAGAGAATTAAAGGCTGGGGCTATGAACTCATAAAGCACGATTTTTCAACGGCGGACCTTTTCGGTGATTACGGCGGCAACCTGAAAGAAGCCATAACAAAAATTGATAATTGGCATTTTTACGATAAGACTAAGACCAACGCAGAAATTGTCCTTGACTTTTACCGCCTTATAAAGAATACGGCAGGTGATATGCTTATAATCGGCTGTAATACGGTTTCTCATCTTTCGGCAGGTCTTGTGCATATTTACAGAACGGGCGACGATACAAGCGGAAAAGAGTGGGAAAGAACAAAGAAGATGGGTGTCAACACTCTCGCTTTCCGTCTTGCCCAGAATGAAGCCTTTTATATGTGCGATGCCGACTGCGTGGGTATTCTGGGAGATTATATCCCTTGGGAGAAAAACCGACAGTGGCTTCATCTTCTCTCTTACAGTAACACTCCCCTTTTCATTTCCTGTACCGACGAAATAAACTCTCAGCAGAGAAGTGACATAGCCCGAGCTTACAAGGTTTTCAACCTTAGCCACGACATAAAACCCCTTGATATTTTTGACACAAAAACACCGTCAGAGTGGGAAATTGACGGTGAAAAAGTAATATATAAATGGTAACAAATCTTTTAATCGCCGAGACCGAGTAAAGATTGAACGGATTCTGTTTTTTTATATTTCTATTTTAACCTGTGCACCGTTATTGTTGCTCAAAATCAGATTGCCCTCCATTTTTTCGCACAAATATTTACAAATTGCAAGTCCCAAACCGTAATGCTCTCCCCTTTCTTTGTTTTCTTCGGTGAAATACGGTTCAAGTGCATGTCTGATTGCTTCTTCAGAAAAACCTGCACCGTCGTCCGATACCGTTATTGAAAAGCGTCCGTTGAAGTGTTTACAGTCAAGTCTTACTTCACTTTTTGCATAACGGGAAGCATTTGATATAAGGTTTGTTATTATCTGTTCAATAACGGAACTGTCGGTGAAAGCGATTTTGCTGTCACTCTCACTTGAAAATATCAGTTTCTTATCTTTGCAAATTATTTGTGCATTTTCTTTCAGTGTTTCAAAAAGCACAGAAACAACAGTAGTTTCTTTATTGATTTTCATCTGGTCAAGTTTTTGCATATCACTCATAAGATTAACGAAATTTTCAAGCCGCACAATGTTTCTGTTAATACATTCTATTGTTTCAAGAATTTTTTCTTCACTTAATTTTCCTTTGGGAATATATTCAAGCAAAATATCCGTGTAACCCTTTGTGACGGTTAAGGGTGTCCTTATGTCATGAGCCAGAACGTGATGAACTCTCTTTTGTTCATCTATCATGTTCCACATTTCCGTGTTGTTTTGAACAAGCTGACGTCTCATTATTTCAAAAGATTCGCAAAGTTTTCCCATTTCGTCATTACCTGAATATTCAATTTCAAAATCAAGATCCTTTTCCGAAATTTTCTGTGCAGCATTTTCAAGTTGTGTAAGAGGTATATCCAACTTTCGTTTGAAAAATATCCGTGCTGCAATTAAAACCGCAAAAATAAAATAAAGAATCAGTATGGCAAGAACAATCCAGTTTCTGCTGTAAAGCAAAATAGCATCCGAATTATCCTCATTAAAATCTTTATCAATCATTTCAACAGCTATATAAATATCTTCGTCATGGTCTTCATTGATTCTGTCAATATCTTCATTTCCGTCAATGTAGAAAACCGACACCGTAGACACGAATTTGTCAACAGTATGAACCGTGACTACCGACAGCAAGAGAGCAATAAAAAGGTAAGTCAGAACATAAATAAAAAACGACGGTTTCATTTTTATGTTTCTTCTGAGTTTATTCCTGCTTATTTTAACCATTTATATCCTAACCCCCAAACTGTTTCAATATATGATTCACAGCCAACGTCAATAAATTTCTTTCTGATTTTTCTGATGTGCTCGGTTATAACCGTACTGTCTCCGTCAGTGTTGAAACCTATAACGTTTTCATATATTTTTTCTCTCCCGAAGACCTGACCCGGATTCATGGAAAGTAATTCGATAATTTCAAATTCTGTTTTCGTGAAGGGAATAACTTTGCCGTTAAAAGTAACACTCATACCGGAATAATCTATTTTTAAACCTCTGCTTTCATTGTCAGAACCTTCTTTTATTCGTCTTTCACGGCGCAAATGTGCCTGCACACGACCTAAAAGTTCACGGATATTGAAAGGTTTGGTTATATAGTCATCACCTCCCACGTTAAGACCGTAAAGAATATCGTCCTCCTGCGTTCTTGCCGTAAGAAATATTATCGGGCATAATGTGTTACTGCGTATCTGTTTGCAGAATTCCAATCCGTTTTTACCCGGCATATTTATGTCAAGTAATATCAAATCCGGCTTCTCATCAAGTTTTTCAAAAGCTTCTTCCACACTTGAAGCAGTTATAACCTCATAATCATTAAGAGCGAAAAAATCACGAATCAAAAAAACAATATCAGGTTCGTCATCTACTATCATTATTTTTTCAGGCATCTCAAAAGCCTCCTTTTTCACAGTTAATATAATAATACCATAGAAAAGACCTATGTTTCAATTAAATTTAAAAGGCAACGAGATTTCCGCTGCCTTTTCTTATCAGATGTGTATATATGAACAATAGATAATCATATATTTTTATTTTCTCCGTCGGTGGCTTTTTCTTTTTTATTAAACACAAAGACCTTCGAAAGAACATAGTTAAGCACCAGAATAATTGCACCGATACCTATTTTTGAATAAATGCCGTCGGTGAAAAGAATTGATGCTGTAATTTCAAGTTTTTCAAATACAGTATAGAAGATAGTATCAAAACTTAACTTTTCAAGTAGAGGTACACCTATAATCTCAACCGCACCTGAAAAAATTCTTGCCGAGAAGAAGGACACAACCTCTTTAGCGATATCTTTTTTCTTCCAACTGTAAGACCTGAACACCCAAAGTTTGTTAACGAAAAAAGCAGAAATATTTGCAAGAATCCAACTTGAGAGATTTCCCCAAAAAACTTCAAAGCCTAATTTGTTGACAAACAAAGAGTAGGAGCCCCAATTGATAACGGTGATTATAACAGCACAGGATAAATATCTGAAAATTTCATTTAACTTACTTTTTTTCACAACTGTCACCTCTTTTACGGTTGCAGGATAAAATAAGCCTTAATTTTATCCGCAGATAAGCCGTAGACACTTTTTGACGAATAGTTATGCTCTATTTCTTTATAAGGCTGCGGAAATAAAGCCGTTTTAAAATACTTGTCTTCACTGTCGGTTACTGTGGGTTCAGCATCACAAAGCGGACAGCAGGCATACTCTTCTCCCAATCTGACATTGCATTTTACACACACCTTGGGAGCAACTTCGGCTTTTTTCTCAACGCCGTTTTCTTCCGAACTCTCTATTCTTACGGGAACGCCCATTGACGTGAGTATACGGAAAAACTCACGGGGCAAACTGCGGTCTTTTCCGCTTAAATTAAAACTCATATTCATATATCCGTTAAAACCTATGGCTGAACAGAAAAGAGACATACCGTATACCCTTGCATCTCCGCCCACAAAGTCGAAACGTTCAATTTTTTCGTGCATTATCTCGGGCAATGACACATTACCCATATTTGAAAACAGAACCGTCATTTCGGTATTATGTGACTTTTTCTGCATATTGTTGATTACGGGCTTTTTCATAAAGTAAGGGAAGGGCTGAAGTAATTTATTTTCAGTCAAAGCATAATTTGAATTGATAAAAGCCTGATGGGTTTCTTTGCAGTTATATTTTTTCAGTTGTCCTCTCGTGGCTTCAATAATATCATCAAGGGTATAATCTTTTCTGCCCTCAGGTGCAAAATGTACAGGTACGGATGAAGCAAAGTTTCTTGTTGAATCCGTGGGAAATATCTGTCTGATGTTGCAGGGCACATCAACGTTGATTGTATCGGTTATCGGTTTTTCCTGCGTCCTTATCACAGAAAGAATAAGCACTGCATTTAAAAATTCGGTGATAGTGACATTCTTTTCTCTGCAAACATTCTTAAGATATTCGGTATCAATAAGTCCGTTGAGATAATTCTGATAGTTTTCTTCAAAATTTGAGGGAAGCACATAAGATTTATCCCTTGGAAGTTTTTCAACTTTTTCATCGGTTTTATAGCGTATATACGGATTTTCAAGTTCTGTTTCACTTGGAGCAGTATCACCGAAACGTATTCCCGTAAACTCGCTTTTATCTATACCTCCAAGCACCATATACTGAGCCACAACGGACTTAAGAATTTCAAGAAAGCCCATACCGTCGCCGTAAATATGATTTGCTTCAATTGAAATTCGGCGCTTGTAATACAGAAATTCTATTTCCGGTGCATCGCAACCGCCGAGTCTTCTGAGCGCTGCAGGGCGGTATTCTTCACAGAGAACCGGAGGTAAACCATTGGCTTTTTCAAGATATGTCCAGAAAAAACCTTTCTTGTTTCTGTACGTACATACAGGATATCGGGGCATAGTCAGTCTTACGGCTTCTTCAAGACGGGCAGGGTCAATCTCCTCGTCTTTAAAGACTGCCGATATTCTGAATATGCGTGAAGTTTTTTTGCCGTCAATGGCTGAGAACATAATGGCAGCAGTATCATTCCTCATCCACTCGTATTTTTTCATATTTTCACATCCGCTTGTTCAAAATTCAAACCAAGTTTAATACAGAAAAATCCAGATTAACACAATTGATTATTAAGATTGTGTTAACAAGTCGCCGACGATAAAAAAGCAATTTTGTATGTCGGAAATGTTGATAATATTACAAAAACATGGTATGATTGGAATGGCAATTTGATAATACCCCCATTTAAAAAATCAAAGGAGTGCATTCCCGTGAAAACTGCAAAAAAACTATTGGCATTATTTCTTTCAACAATAATGGTGTTTTCTCTGTTCGCCGTTTCCGTTGGCGCAATTTTCTGTTCCTCCGATAACAAAGAGTCGGCCGAAGAAACATCAAAAACTACACTTTGTGTATCTGATACAAAATTCAATTTATTTACTGAAATTAAATCTTTATTTCAAAAAATAAAGGAAAAGATTAAAGCATTTTTCGAAAAAGTTGCCGCATTTTTCGGCTGTTCAAAGAATGAAGAAACTATTCTCGAAAATCCCCTTCAGGATATTTCTATGGACGAAGTTGAAATTCTTGACAGTTATGAAACAAACGCCTTTTCTCTGGAAATTCAGTATCTGAAAAAACTTGATGCCGATAAACTGCTTAAAGGCTTCTGCGATATTGGCGGCGTTGAAAGTGATGCAGAAAAATACGGCGGTTGGGAAAATTCCTCAATTCAGGGTCACACCTTAGGTCACTATCTTACGGCTGTTTCTCAGGGCTACAACACTTCGGGCGATGAAGAACTCAAAGCAATTGCAGACCATATTGTAGATGTTCTTGCAATTTGTCAGAACAGCGAAAGCGGTTATCTTGCCGCCATACCCGAAAGTCATTACATCCAGCTTGAATCAGGTAACACTTCAGGCACATGGGTGCCCTGGTATACTATGCATAAAGTTTTATCGGGACTTATTGACGCTTATGAACTTACGGGAAATCTTAAAGCCCTGGACGTTGCTTCCAAACTCGGTGATTGGGTATATGGCAGAACTTCGCAGTGGGATGAAAACACGCAGAACACCGTGCTTAATATTGAATACGGCGGTATGAACGATTGCCTTTATCAGCTTTATAAACACACAAATAAAGAAAGTCATCTCTCGGCTGCTCACAGTTTCGATGAAATGAGTCTTTTCGATTCTTTATATAACGGTCAGGACGTTCTTAACGGTAAGCATGCAAACACCACTATTCCGAAAATAATCGGTGCCCTCAACCGCTATATTGTTCTCGGTGAGGAGTATTACCTTAAAGTTGCCCAGAATTTCTGGAATATTGTTGTAAACAGTCACAGTTATATTACGGGCGGTAACAGCGAATGGGAGCATTTCGGTGAGCCGAATGTTCTTGATGCCGAGCGTACCAACTGTAACTGCGAAACCTGCAATACATACAATATGCTGAAACTTACAAGAGAACTTTTCAAGATAACGGGTAATATTAAATACGCCGACTATTACGAAAATACTTTCATCAATGCAATTCTTTCTTCACAAAACCCCGAAAGCGGAATGACAACCTATTTTCAGCCCATGGCAACGGGATTTTTTAAGGTTTACAGTTCTGAAACCGAACATTTCTGGTGTTGCACTGGCTCAGGTATGGAAAATTTCTCTAAACTTGACGACAGTATTTACTACAAAGACGAAACAAGCCTTTACGTTATCCGCTATACTTCATCGGCAGTTGAGTTTAAAGAAAAAGGACTTAAAATTACACAACTTGCCGATTTACCGAATGTAACTTTCACAATAAGCGGTACAGGTCAGGCGGATATTGTTCTCAGAGTTCCTGATTGGTGTGCAGATACACCGACTTTGAAAATAAACGGAACGGTTGCCGATGCAACAACCGAAAACGGTTTTATCCGTTTGTCACGTCAATGGCAGGACGGCGATACAATTGAATACACCCTTCCTATGACGGTTAAGGCTTACGGTCTGCAGGATAACGAAAATGTTGTTGCTTTCAAGTACGGTCCCTGGGTACTCAGTGCAAACCTCGGCAATAACGATATGCTCACAAGCACAACCGGTGTAAACGTTACAATTCCTCTTCTTGACGCTTCTGTCAGCGATATTATCGTCATTAAAGAAGGCAGCGTTAAAAATTGGCTCTCTGACATTGAAGAAAACCTTGTCCGACAGGGTGATAGCCTTAACTTCACGCTTAAAGGAACTAACCGTGATATTATATTCTCACCTCACTATCTGCAATATCAGAACCGTTACGGCATATATTTCAGACTTGCAGATTCCGATACTGTGTTACCTGAAAACGAGGCAGATAAATATATTACAGTTGACAGTTTCCCCGTAGGTAATGATCAGTACGAATTTTCTCACAATCTTAAGTGCGAAAATTCAACTTCGGGCAATCATATGGGACTTATTTTCAGAGATGCCTCCCCTAACGGTTATTTCAGTTATGATATGACAATAGAAAAAGGTGTCACGAATTATCTCAAGGTAAAATATTTCAGCGGCGACGCAGGAAGAACTTTCCGTATTCTCGTTGACGGAGAAGTCCTTCAGGATGTGACTGTTGAGAATGTGAACCCCAACGGATTTTATGACGTTTACTACAAGATACCCGAAGAAGCAATTGACGGAAAAGAAAAAATTACGGTTACTTTTGAAGCAAACGAATACAGTTATGCAGGCGGTATATTTGATAAATTAAGTATAGTTAAAGAAAAGTAACAAGGAATTTGTTAATTTCAAGGCTGTGCTGTATTTAAAACGGTAAAAATTATAACCACCGATTCACATCAGTGGTTATAATTTTTTTATCCTTTAATTTATCATTTTCACAGTATGTCAGTAAAATTACCACTTGTTTTCAACATACTCGCAGAAAGCAAACATATCCTTTATTTCAAGCACCTTGCCGTCATCAAGGGTAACTGTGCCGTTCCATTTTCCGTAAATCTGATGACAGTTCATTCGTGCAATTTTAATATTCACATCGCTTCTGTTATCAAACGACGGCTTCATCGTCATATTGAATCTGCCGTCTTCAGAGATAAATTTCCACTCCTGCATAAATCTGTCTTTCGGGAACTTTTCCACATCAACGGCACCGATTTTATGTACCTTTCCGTCATAGAAAAGGCAGGTTTCCGTTGCGTAACTTTCGTCACCGATTGCCCAGGTTGTTTCGAACCCGAAAATGTGCTTCTCTCCCTTTTCGTCGGTGAGGTATGTTGCACCGCTGCCCCAATACCACACAAGTTCACGGGGTGTGTTCACCTTGCCCCAGTCGAGAGTACAGAAAGATTTATCCTTTGTAAATTCATAAACATAGTCACCGTAACGGAAGGTGCATGATGAGGGCATACAGTTTTGCTTTGTGGTCATAAAAAACTTGGTTTCATCATTTTTAAAAGGTAATACCGTTGTTATGTTTTCAAGACCTTCGGGAATATCCATATTAAGAGTACATTCAAGAGTTTTACCCTTGTGGATTTTCTTGAAATATGCTGTTCGCTCAGTTTCCTTTGTATCGAAATAAAACTCTGTTTTTCCGAGTTTATATCCCCATTTGCCAGGTACGTCAACCTTATCGAGAGGAACGCATCGGTTGGCACCTGCAAAAATTGTCATAAGGTCTGCCGTAACTTCGCCGTTTTCAAGGTCGAGGAGTCTGCAACCTACGAAACCGCCGATGCCAACATTGGCAAAACTGATAAGCAGTTGCTTTTTGCCGTCGGTGACGGTGTAATAATCCCACTCCTTACGGCTTATAAGGCGCTCTCGCTTAACGAGGTTTCTGTCATATTCAAAAACGTTGTGCCTTGCCCAGCCCTTTGCGTTAAGAGTGCCGTCTTCATTCAGAAGCGGTGTAGGCTCTGTATACTCTCTTTGCAAAGATTTGTTTTCCCATTCACAGAAAGGTATGTAAGTTCTTTTAAGTTCGTTACTCATGGCAGATTCTCCTTTTACCTTTTATGCTTTAATTCTATCACAAAGCTGAAAGTCTTTACAATAGAAACAGGAATTTTTCTCTCTTTTTCATTGAAATGAACAGGGGTATGAGTGTATAATATTAAAAAAGGCGGTGAAAAAATGGACAGCAGTATTTTTGAAAAGGCAAACAAAATTATTTCTGCACTAACAAAAGCAGGTTATGAGGCATATATTGTGGGCGGTTTTGTGCGTGATATGATTATGGGCAGAGAGCCTCACGATGCAGACATCACAACAAGCGCCACACCTGAAAAAGTCAAAGAGGTGTTCAAAGACTTCAAAACAATTGACACGGGGCTTATACACGGCACCGTAACCGTGCTCTTTGAAGGTACTGCCTTTGAAATTACCACCTACCGCACGGAAAAAGGCTATTCTGACAACCGTCACCCCGACTCCGTTGCTTTTACTTCCAGCCTTAAAGAAGACCTTTCAAGGCGGGATTTTACCGTCTGTGCACTTGCCTTTAATGAAAAAGAGGGTTTCATTGACCTTTTCGGCGGCAAAGAGGATATTGAAAGAAAAGTTATACGCTGTGTCGGTGAGGCAAAAAAGAGATTTGAGGAAGATGCTTTGAGAATACTGCGGTGTCTTCGTTTTGCCTCGGTGCTTTCATTTGACATTGAAAAAAACACGAAAAAAGCACTTTTTGAATGCAAAGACCTTCTTTTAAAGATAAGTCATGAAAGGATTTTTGCGGAAATATCGAAACTTCTTTGCGGCGAAAACGCACATACGATAATCAAAGATTACAGTGAAATACTCGAAGTCATACTTCCCGAAATCAAAAATATGAAAGGCTTTGACCAACATAATTTTCACCACATATACGATATTCTCTGTCACACGGCAGAGGTTGTGAGAAACACTCCTCCCCTTTTGCATCTTCGTCTTGCGGCTCTCTTTCACGATTCGGGAAAAGCCGACTGCTTTTCCATTGATGAAAAGGGTGTGGGACACTTTTATTCCCACCCGTCAATCAGTGCCGAAAAAGCGGAACGGGCTCTTACCCGCCTTAAAAGTGACAACGAAACGAAAAAGAAGGTTGTTGACCTTGTAAAACGGCACGACACGCCCATTGAAGAAGACGAACGGATAATCAAGAAAAAACTACGCTCAATGGGTGAAGAAACCCTGCGTGACCTTATAAAACTCAAAAGAGCCGACACTATGGGTCTTGCTCCCGAGTTCCACTCCAGGAAAGAACACTTTGACCGCCTTGAAAAGATGATTGATGAGGTGATTGAAAGTCAGGCGTGTTTTTCCCTCAAAGACCTGGCAATTAAGGGAAACGACCTGCTTATCCTCGGCTTTAAGGGCAAAGAAATCGGCGAAAAGTTAAACACGGCACTTGAAGCGGTAATTGAGGG
>CAYNIN010000023.1:4395-21111 GCA_964397395.1 uncultured Faecalibacterium sp. | reverse complement strand
TTTCAAGACCCATACCTGTGTCGATGTTGGGATTTGCAAGACGGGTATAGTTGTTATTACCGTCATTTTCAAACTGCGTGAAAACAAGGTTCCACACTTCGATAAAGCGGTCACAATCGCAACCTACTTTACAGTCAGGTGAGCCGCAACCCTTTGAGGGTCCTCTGTCAAAATAAATTTCCGAACAGGGACCGCAAGGACCTGCACCGTGTTCCCAGAAGTTATCTTCCTTGCCGAAGCGTACCATGTGTGAGGGGTCAACACCAACCTCTTTTGTCCAGATGTCGTAAGCCTCGTCGTCTTCAAGATATACGCTGACATAAAGAAGTTCTTCGGGGATTTCCATTACCTTTGTGAAAAATTCCCAAGCCCAAGCCGTTGCTTCTCTTTTGAAGTAGTCACCGAAAGAGAAGTTGCCCAGCATTTCAAAATACGTTCCGTGACGGGCAGTTTTGCCTACGTTTTCAATATCGGGAGTACGGATACATTTCTGACAGGTTGTAACTCTCTTTCTGGGAGGAGTTGCCTCGCCTGTGAAGTATTTTTTCATAGGTGTCATACCTGCGTTGATAAGAAGGATACTTTTATCCCCCTGAGGTACAAGAGAGAAACTCGGAAGACGGAGATGCTCCTTACTTTCAAAGAATGAAAGATATTTTTCTCTTATTTCATTAAGTCCCATCCACTGCATAATTAAAATTCCTTTCAGGTTAAAATCACAAAAAATTTTACTATTATAGTTACCTTTTGTCAAGAGAAAAAGGCTTATTATTTCACTTTAAAGAGAATTCAATTGCTCTTGAAAGCCCGTTCTTGATAAAGGTATGAAGAAGAAGGGCAACGTCAGTAGCCGAGCGCCTGTTTTCTTTGCTCAGCCACGACCAGAGTATACTTGTCATTCCTGCGGAAATGAACTGTGCTATGTAGGAGCCGAGTTCAGAAAGTTTTTGCTGACCGATTACTTTTTCAGTCATTTTTGTGTAGGCTTCGCCTATATTTATATTGCCTTTATCACTTAAAATAACAAGGAAAACTTCACGTCTTGCTTCGATATATTCAAGCACTCTGACAAGGAAAGTCACCGTATCAAAGCCTTCGCTTTTCATCTTCTCAAATATATCCGATATATCAGCGGCAATATCGTCGATGATTTCATTATAAAGGTCATACTGAGTCTGATAATGGCGGTAAAAGGTACTGCGGTTAACATCGGCATTTTCGCAGATTTCTTTTATGGTTATATCATGCACGGAACTTTCTTTCATAAGGTTAATAAGACTTTCTTTAAGCAGCCGTTTTGTCATTTTCACACGGCGTGAGTCTTTCTTTTCTTCCATAATAACACCACCTTAATTTATTACCGAATCATTTTAACATAAAACTGTGGATTTTGCAACACAATGTGCTAAATTAACCACAAAAATAAATCTGTGATTTTTTTGCAAAACAAGCAGTGAAATATATCTGTAAATATAAAACGAAAATTTTGTTAAAGCCTATTCAAAACGTGAAAATTGTGTTACAATTTAGAAAAAGAAAGAAGGTAATGCCAAAATGAACAATAATCAATTTACCAAAAGCCGACGACTCGGATACAGTATAGGTATTACAACGGAGTCGATTCTTTACAATATGTTCTATACATATTATCTTTTCTTTTTAACCGATGTTGCTCATCTTACTCCTGCCCTTGCAGGTACGGTTAACCTTATTTCTGTTGCCTGGGACGCAATTACCGACCCCATTATCGGCAAGTATGCCGACAGAAACGGTGTTGACAAAAGAAAACTTATGTTCAAGGCTGCTTTTCCCGTGGGTATAACCTTTATCGGTGCTTTTCTTCCCATCGGTGAAGTTAACCAGGGACTTAAATTCATTTTCTACGTTGCAATGACAATGCTTTTCTGGCTTGCATATACCGTTTACACAATCCCCTATTATGCAGTTGTGGCTGAAATAACCGAAGACTACGATGAAAGAACGGCTATCAGAGGTCAGAGTTCACTTTTCAATACCGTTTGCATTTTCATCGGCAATGCGGTGCCCTCAGTTCTTCCGGGTCTTTTCCTTTCTCTCGGTGTTACCCTTGCTCTCGGTTGGACATTTACTGCCGCAATTCTGGGCGTTGTTGCAATTATCACCGCTTTGGTTGCAGTTACAAGCCTTAAAAATCTCACGTTGAAAAAAGCGGAAACCCTTTCAGATGCAGGAGAGAAAATTTCTTTCAGAGAATACTTTGAAATTCTCAAAATCAAACCTTTCAGATGGTTTATCATTTTCGTATTCTTCTTCCTCATTGCTTCGTCGATGATTCAGACAAACTTTGCCTATCTCGTTCAGGGCAGACTCGGTATGAGCGATGACGATATGGTAATTGTAATAGTTACCCTTGTTGCCGCAATGGCAGTCATTATCCCAATTGTGACAAAGGTTGCAGAAAAAACCGACAGACGCTTTACAAGTATCATCTTCATATCAATTATGCTCGTCAGCCTTGTTGTTATCAAACTTATAGGCATTGATAACACCGCAATGCTTATCGCTTCGGTGTTTGCCGTTGCCGTCGGTCTCAGCTGTTTCTGGACAGTATTTTACTCAATGGCATACGACCTTGTTGAAGTTGATGAATTTATAAACGGAAAAAGACGTGAAAGTATGATTACGGCTTTCCCCCAATTCTTCCAGAAATTCGGTGCCGCTATCGGTATGTGGCTTGCAGGTATTGTTCTTGATATCGGTAAATATGACGGAAACCTTGAAGTTCAGCCCGAATCGGCAAGAACTGCAATTGAGAATATCGCTACCCTCATTCCCGCCTTCTTCCTTGTTTTTGCAATTGTCGGTCTTGTAATATATCCCGTTACAAAAAAGAGTTTCAAAACTTTGCAGACTCAACTTGAAGCAAAGCGTGAAGGCAAAGACTACAACACACAGGGAATTGAAAAACTCGTATAAGGTGACATGGCTATGCTTGAAATTAAAGGTGTAACAAAAAAATACGGCTCGGTCAGGGCAAATGACGACATCTCTTTCTCTGCGGAAAAAGGTGAAATTGCACTTTTGCTCGGCCCTAACGGCGCAGGTAAATCCACTCTTATAAAGTGCATAACGGGTCTTTTAAGGTATGAGGGCGAAGTGAAGATAGGCTCATACAATAACAAAGACTTAAAGGCAAAAGCCCTTCTCGGTTATGTGCCCGAAATGCCTGCCGTTTATGATATGCTTACCGTAAGCGAACACCTTGAATTTATTTTAAGAGCCTATAAAACGGGTGATGACGGTACTGCCGAAAAACTTCTGAAAGCATTTGAACTTGAAGATAAAAAAGATAAACTCGGCAAGGAACTTTCAAAGGGTATGCAGCAAAAACTTTCTATCTGCTGTGCCCTTGTTCACAGACCCGAGGTTATAATCTTCGACGAGCCTATGGTGGGTCTTGACCCTCACGCAATCAAGGAACTGAAAAATATTATTACCCAACTAAAAAAGGGCGGTGCTTGCATTCTCATCAGCACCCATATGATTGACAGTGTGGGTGACTTATGGGATACGGCATATATTATGGATAAAGGCAAACTCAAAGCAATGGCAAGAAAAGATGAAATGTCTTCTTCTCTTGATGAACTTTTCTTCTCTGTTACGGAAAAAGGTGATGAAATATGAGTCCCCTTTTATATCTGCAATTAAAAAAGTTCAAAAACCGTTTCAAAGAGTTTTTGCACACTCCCTCTGAAATTATAATAGGTATTGCTTTTGTTCTTATTCTTTTTTCGGCTTTCTTCACAGAAGGCAACATATATCCCGAAAGAAACAGCGATGAATTTTTTGCAATAGTCTTTATCATTTATTCTTTTTCCTTTGTTATGTCGGGCAAAAACGGATTTATCAGCGGGGCTTCCATGTTCTCTATGGCAGACGTAAATCTACTTTTTACCGCCCCTTTTAAACAGAAAAAAGTTTTGTCCTACGGTCTTGTGCAGCAACTTGGCAAAAATCTTGCTTTAAGTTTTATTATTCTTTATCAGTCGCAAACTGTTAAAGATGTTTACGGCTACGGCTTTAAGGAACTTTTCTTTGTGTTTATCGGCTTGGGTCTGACGGGGCTTATGTCCCAGATGTTTTCAATGGTTATCTATTCTTTAACAAGCCACAGCGACAGACTGCGTACCGTCGGTAAAACGGTATTTTACGGTTTTGTCGGTGCTTTTATACTTGTTTTCACAATAATACTTTACAGCAAAGGTTTCACCCTCGAAAATGCCGTTGCTGTTCTCACGGGAAAACTTTCTCTTTTCTTTCCCGTAAGCAGTATTGTTACTCTTGCAGTCAAAGGCGCCGTAACGGGCAATTTGAGTTGCGTTTTATGGGGCGTCTGCTGTTTTGCGGTTTACTGCGCACTTTATTTTCTCGTTATAAACAAGACTAAAAAGGATTTTTACGAAGACGTACTTAAATCTGCCGAAGTCAGTTTTTCCGCAATTACTGCGCAGAAAGAAGGCAAAACTTCTTCTGCCGCTCCGAGAAATGTCAAAAAAGGAAAAATCGGCTTTTCAAAAGGCTTCGGTTCTGATATAATAAGAGAAAAAATGAAGATTGAAAATCGCAGAAGCAAGGTGCTTTTTATAAGTTTTTCCGGATTTTTGTCGGTACTGCTTTCGGTTATCTGCTGCTTCATTTCAAGCGGGAGCGTCTTTCTTGCATTTATTATGAACGTTTACACCCTTTCATTTACGGTGACAACGGGCAATTGGGCAAAGGAACTTCGTTATCCCTATATTTACCTTATTCCCGAAAAACCTTTCAAAAAACTCGTCAGCCTTATTTCTGCCTCACTGCCCTCTCTTCTTTTCGAGAGTGTGCTTTGTTCCGTGCCGATGTACTTCATTCTTGACTGCACGGTTTTTGAGGTAACTGCAATTTCTTTTGCAAGATTTTCTTTCGGCTTGATGTTTATGAGCGTAAATCTTATTTTACAGAGAATTTACGGAAACAGCGACAAGAAAACAATTTCAATGATGACGTATATGCTCTTTGTTATGCTCTTTTCTCTGCCATCTTCTGCAGCAGGAATCTTCGCATATATGTTTATGCCCTTTTATTACATTGTCCCGTTTTTGATTATGACGGCAGTTTGTGGGGCAGAGAGTTTGATTCTCATTTATCTTTCAAGAAATATTCTGGAGTTTTCAGAAATTAACAATAAATAAGAAAGGAAGAAAAATATGAAAGGAATTATTTTAGCAGGCGGAAGCGGTACAAGGCTTTACCCTCTTACAATGGTAATGTCAAAACAACTTCTGCCCGTTTATGACAAACCTATGATTTACTATCCCCTTTCTGTGCTTATGCTTGCAGAAATCAAGGATATACTTATCATCTCCACTCCCCACGACCTGCCAAACTTCAAGGGTCTTTTAGGTGACGGCAGTGATTTGGGCATCAATCTTTCCTATGCCGAACAACCGTCGCCCGACGGTCTTGCCCAGGCTTTCATCATCGGTGAAGAATTTATCGGCGACGACTGCTGTGCAATGGTTTTAGGTGACAACATCTTCTACGGCAACGGATTTAAGAGTATTCTTAAACAGGCAAAAGAAAATGCAGAGAAAGGCTCTGCAACGGTTTTCGGCTATTATGTTGATGACCCCGAACGCTTCGGTGTTGTTGAGTTTGACGAAAATCAAAAGGTTATTTCCATTGAGGAAAAGCCGAAAAATCCCAAGTCAAACTACTGCGTGACAGGTCTTTACTTCTATGATAACAGAGTTGCGGACTATGCCAAATCCATCAGAAAATCCGACCGAGGCGAATATGAGATAACTGACCTTAACGTGCGTTATCTTAAAGAAGATGCTCTCTCGGTTAAACTTCTCGGCAGAGGTTTTGCCTGGCTTGATACGGGTACAATTGAAAGCCTGCACGAAGCGGCAGAGTTTGTAAGAATTACCGAAAACAGACAGTCGGTGATGATTTCCGCACCCGAAGAGATCGCCTATATCAACGGCTGGATAACAAAAGAACAACTTAAGCAGTCGGCAGAAAAATACGGCAAATCCCTTTACGGCGAACATCTTAAGAAGGTTGCCGAAGGTAAATACAGGTACTGATACTAAAAAATCTCAGTTTGTGTTAAAAATACCCTTAAATATTTGCACTTTTTGCTATTGCGTTTTAAGTTATTAAATTATATAATGTAATCACAGACAAACAAAAATCAAATCTGTTAATTAAAGAAAGGAAGTTGATATTATGCCAGGTCCGGGAGGAGGTTCATCAGGCGGCGGCTTCGGAGGCGGCGGCGGACGTTCAGGCGGAGGTTTTTCAGGCGGAGGCGGCTTTTCGGGAGGCGGCGGCTTCGGCGGCGGTCATCACGGCGGCGGTCATCACGGCGGCGGTCATCACGGCGGCGGTTTCGGAGGAGGTCATCACCACCACGGTCATCATCACCATGGCCCGCATTTTCACGGCCCACGTTTCTTTGGCGGTTGGGGTCCGAGATACAGAGGTCCCATCGGTTGTTCAGGAGCAGTAAGTACGATTTTCATTATTGCTTTTCTCATTATTTTCCTTGGTCTTATGTTAATTCCTGCGGGAAATTACGGAAACATTACTGTTTACGACTCAACGGCTTCTTCTGATGATTGGGTTGTTTACGATGAAGCAACAATGCAGGAATATGCCGACGAACAGTACAAGAAATATTTCGGCGAGTCAGATTCCTATGAGGATAACATTCTTCTCGTCTTCCTCACCAACGAGGATTGCGACAGTTACTACACGATTGCTTGGGTCGGTGACAACATAAACAGTGAAATCAACGGTATGTTCGGTGAATACACAGAGTACGGCGAAGCTTTGAACAAATACATCAATACAAATTATTATGCCTACACTCTTGACACGAATCTCACCGATGTTGTTAATTCGATGACGGACAGCATCCTTTCCGAAAACCTTGATTCATCTTTCAAAAATGCCGAAGGTCACGATTCAACGCCCGCATCAAAACTCGTTAACCACACCGTTCTTGATATAAGCAACGATTCAATTGACACTGCCCTTCAGGCTTTCACGAAAAAAACGGGTATCCCATGCGTTATTGTTGTCAACAGTATGGAAAGTGTTTTCGGAACTGCCAACTCTGTTTCTCAAGGTGATGTTACCATTATCGGTTCGGCAGACGGGCCTACAAGCATAGGCGTAACAGCTCGTTCACGTGTTTCCGTAATATTGCTTGCAGTTGCAGCAGTTGCGATTGTTGTTATTGTGATAGTTCTTATAAATAAAAATAAGAGCAAGGCAACAAAGCAAAAGACAGATACCGCAGGAAATAACAAGGAGCCCTGGGAACTTTAAGAGAAGTTTAAGGTAATAAAAAAAGAGATAGCACGGACTGTGTTATCTCTTTTTTTGTCGGCAGAGTCTGTCATGGAAAATAAGTTGCCGAGTATCCTCACGGACACTCGGCTGTGTTTATTTACTTTCAGTTAAACCGTATGCATCAACGAGAGCATAATATTCGTCTTCACTGATGGCAACAACGGAGCCGTGTCTGGGATTGAGTTCAACAAGATTTACGGCAGATCTTCTGACCTGACGCCAAGACTCAAAATCTCTTGTCTGCTGAACGAAGAAACCGACACCGCTTTCAACATTCTTTTCGCCGTATTCATCCATAATCATTACCCAGGCGTTTGTACCTGTAATGTTATACATTGTGCTGCCTTCAACGCCGTAATAATTGAGTGAGCAGATTGTATATTCACCGACGGGAACATCGGCAAAGCCTGAGGGAGTTTTTGCGGTTACATAAGCGATTTTCTGAGTTAAATCTTCTTTGAAATAAAGGTAATATTTACCGTCTTTCTTGTTATAAATCATATCGCCGTCGATACACTGGATATCGAGAACTTCAGTTGTACCGTCTTCTCTTGTAACAGATTCACCGTGTCTGCCGTAGAGATATTCGGGTGCGGTGAAGTTTTTGAAGTCGGTTGTGTACATATAGTAATGTGATGCACAGTCTTCGTTATCCTCTGTTGCAGGGTCATCCCATGTTGAAAGTGCAAGGTATACCATATACTTATCCACGGTATCGTCCCAGATAACCTGAGGAGCCCAGGCTCTGTTACAGCCTTCCCAACCTTCAAAATCACGGATATCGAGAACAAACTCGTCTTCCCAATTGATAAGGTCATAGGACTTCCAGAAAATTATAGCGTGATTTGAAGTCCAACCGTCAAGAGCGTTCATATCTGTTGCAACGATGTAGTAGCAGTCCTTACCTTCTTCGTCCTGTGCCTTGAAGATGTAGGGGTCACGGACACAGCCCGTACCCATTGTCTGCTCAATAACTGCTTCGTTATTGTTGAGAGCCTCAAAGTTATAACCGTCGGTGCTTACGGCAAGATGAATTTTCTGTTCGTCAACTTCATTTCCCGTGAAGTAGCAGAAAACGTAGGCGCCCTCTGTGCTGTAGGCAGGGAAAGCCCTGTCGTTAACGACAAAATTGAAAAGGTTTACCCAAACCATTACCATTGCCATAAGAAGTCTTGTAATTGACATTATCGTCATATCGGATTGCCCCTTTTTTATGAAATTTTAAATATTATAACACAAATCGAAATTAAACGGAATAGTCTGACAGTTATTTTAAAAATATTTAATAATGATTATTAAATCCGGGTATTGACAAATTCTGCCGAAAGTAATATAATTACAAAAAATGAGGGAGTAGTAAGCGCCGATAGGCGTAACAATGTCAACATACTGACCTTGCGGTCTGGCTTGTTTTAAATTGCAAGACTCATGCGTAACACAGTGATGCTATGCGTGGAGTCTGTCCTTTTTTTGCAGAACTTTCGGGTATGGTTTTCACCGTGCCCGATATTTTTTTACGGAGGATTTTAAAAATGACTTTCACTTTCAACTTCTTTTTCAACAGCATCCTTTTAGGTGTGGGACTTGCTATGGACGCATTTTCCGTTTCTCTTGCAAACGGTCTTAACGACACGAAAATGAAAAAAGGCAAAATGAGTTTAATGGCAGGTGTATTTTCCGTTTTTCAGTTTGCTATGCCCATGATTGGCTGGATTTGCGTCAGTACGGTGGCTCAATACTTCTCGGTATTTGAAAAACTCATTCCCTGGATTGCTCTCATTCTTCTTTGCTACATAGGCGGTAAGATGCTCATTGAGGGCATAAAAAACAAAGATTCCGAAGAAGAAAAAAAAGGAGCCGCTAACTTGACAGGGCTTCTGATTCAGGGTGTTGCAACTTCCATTGATGCCCTTTCTGTCGGTTTCACCATTGCCGATTATAATTTTCTTGAGTCCCTTATTGCCTGCCTCATTATCGGCGTTGTAACATTCTTCATTTGTTTTGCCGGTCTTGCTATCGGCAAAAAAGCGGGTACAAAACTTGCTGGTAAGGCAGGAATTTTCGGCGGTGCGATACTGATATTTATCGGTATTGAGATTTTTGTGAGTAATGTGGTTTAACAGAGAAAAAGCAGTGCTTTCGCATTTCGCATAAGCACTGCTTTTAATTTTAGAAATTACCTTTATACTCTGAACATGCAGGGTGTCCGCCGTCCTGATTATAAAAGCAATGAGCAACATAAAATGAGCTGCTTCTTTTATTGCATATACCTGCATTATAATAAATGCATCTCATTCTTTGCTTAACTCTTGCGTCAAAATCATAAGCCTCTCGTTCAGCCTGTTGTCTGCGTAATTCTCTTTCTTTTTCTCTTTCTTTTTCCTTTTTTGCTTTTTCTTTTCCTCTTTTTTCATTCAGATAACCGTTCATTTGTCTTGAATAAGAATCTGCCATCTGTCTGATTTCACCGGATTTAATACCGTAATCCAAAGCCTTTTGAAGATTTTTGGAAATTTTCATAAAATCTGAAACGATGTTTTCGCCAAGGTATTTAGATATGTAATACGCTGCAAGACTGTCTTCATAAAACATAAACTGCGGAACACTGAAATACGCAAGTGCTCTGATATATTCCTTTTCTTCAAAGAGTTTCATACCCTTCTGATAATCTTCTTTTATTTTCGGAAGGATTTTTGCTTCATAATCTGTTGCAAACTTTTCGCAAAACTCTCTGATAGCATCATTTTCTATTTTTTCATTTTCCTTCGGATAACCTTTATATAATTTAATAACACCTGCAAATTCCGCAATATCGCTGTAATCATCGCCGTTAAGCATAAAATTACTTGCGTGGTAACAGAACTGAATCTCGATGATTGAATCTTTCAAGACTTCTTCATTGTCTGACATATCAATAAGTTCGTCAAAATGATTATGTGCTCTTTTATAATCACCACTACGGAACATCGCATAAGCATTATTTAATTTTGAGAGAACTTCTTCATTGTGTTTTCTTTGCCTTTCTCGTGCTTCTCTTTCTTTTCTTTCTTCTTCTTCCTCAAATTCAATTTCATCTATAAGTTTCTGAGCGCCTTTAGCGGCATCATTGCAGTCGCTTAATTCGCTACCTAAATACAAAATTTTATTTTTAATTAAAGCTCGGTAAAGAAGAACAAGTATAAATTCTAAAACGAAATAAACAGTAAAAGCGGTTCCCACATACGCAGGCGAGGCTATATTTAATCTTCCGACGCAAAGAACAACTATACCCATAACTGCACCAAAAATCAAAAGCAAAGTAAAGAAGTCAAAAGGCTCTTTATAATTGATATCAATATCATTTGAATATTTTGAAATAATCTTTCGGCATTGTTCCTTTGTATCACCCACCAATTTTTCGGTTTCAACAACAATTTCTTTACTCTTGTTTGAAATAACAATTTTAATAATTACTGCAATTATAAGAGGAACAACAAAACCGAACACAATAAGACCTATAATTGAAAGCCAAGGCTCTTCAACGGGAATATGAGCAAAAATATTTTTGAAAAGCCTTGCCACAGGTCTTAAAAACTTAATGTTAACAGCAAAGGGATAAGAGGAAACCTTTTTAATCTGATAAAAAGGCACAAGATAAGTCAGATAAGCCGTAAAAAGAAAATTAAAAATAATATACGGTAAGGCACATAAAACAGTTCTGTTTTTTATAAAACTGTGTCTGCGTCGTTTTTCAACTATTTTATGCATTCCCTCCCATACTTCGTTTCTTTTTTCTTCTTTCAACAAGTAATCAGAATCATATTTCGCCATAATTTTAACTCTCCTTAATATTTTATTAAAATCATTTTATATCTTTTGATATAACTTGTCAACACTTTAAATGTAATTATTTATATTATTATCTGTTAAAATTATCACTATTGAGATGTATTTTATCGTTATGTAATTTTAAATCAAGGTGATTATTATGGATGTAGGTTCAAGAATTAAATATTTCAGAAATAAGAGAAATTTATCCGTTAATAAACTTGCAAATATATCAGGTGTATCTCAAAGTTATTTGCGTGATATTGAACTCGGAAAAAAGCAACCCACAGTGGAATATCTCGAATATATATGTTTTGGCTTGGGCATCACTCTGAAAGATTTTTTTGATACGGAAGAAAAAACTGACGAACTTGCATCGGCTCTTGAAAAACTCACTGCCACACAGAAAAAGTTTCTTGCTGAATTTATAAATTCTCTTTAAATGAAAAAACTCCGACACTGTTTGAAGTGTTGGAGTTTATATTTTTATTCGGATAATATTATACAAGTTCTCTGCCCATAAGTACGCCCATAACGGAAGCCATCATAAGACCTCTTGTCCAGCCCGATGAATCGCCGAGACAGTGAAGACCTTTGACGTTGGTGTTGAACTTTTCGTCCATTTTTACTCTGTTGCTGTAAAATTTCAGTTCGGGTGAATAAAGCAGGGTTTCCGTTGAAGCGAAGCCGGGTACAACGTGGTCAACGGCTTTGATGAAGTTTATTATGTTCATCATTGCTCTGTAAGGCATTGCGGCGGTGATGTCGCCTGCAACGGCATCGGGAAGTGTGGGCTTTACGTTGGACTGTGAAAGCTCTTTTTCCCAGGTTCTCTTACCGTCAAGAATATCACCGAAGCGCTGAACGAGGATTTTGTTGTCGCCGAGCATATTTGTCAGTTCGCCCACCTTTTTTGCATATTCGATAGGCTGATTAAAGGGGTGACTGAAGTTGTGGGAAACGAGAATTGCAAGGTTTGTGTTGTTGCTCTTTATATCCTTATAGGAGTGACCGTTAACAACGGCAAGGTCGTTATCGTAATTTTCCTGACTTACAAAACCGCCCGGGTTCTGACAGAAAGTTCTGACCTTGTTTTTGAAAGGCTGGGGATAACCGATAAGTTTTGACTCGTAGAGCACCTCATTGACCTTTTCGATAATTTCATTTCTTACTTCAACACGCACGCCGATATCAACGGTGCCCGGCTGATGAGCAATATCGTATTCGGCACAGATTTTTTCAAGCCAATCTGCACCACGTCTGCCCGTTGCAATAACGGTACTGTCGGCCTCAACGGTCATTTCATCGCCTTTACTGCTTCTGAGATGTACACCTTTGCAGGTGCCGTCTTCAAGAATAATATCGTAACATTCGTAACCGAAAATGATTTCAACACCGTTTTCAAGAAGGAACTGCTCAATGGCATAGTAAATGCTCTGTGCTTTTTCGGTGCCCATATGTCTTATGGGGCAGTCAACGAGTTTAAGACCTGCCTGAATTGCTCTCATTCGGATTTCCTTGACTTCTTTGGAGTTGCTGATACCCTCAATATGAGTATCTGCACCAAATTCAAGATAGATGCCGTCGGCATAGTCGATAGTATCCTGTGCTTTTTTCTCACCGATAAGCATAGGCAAATCTCCGCCAACTTCATAGCAGAGAGAAAGTTTACCGTCGGAAAATGCACCTGCACCTGAAAAGCCCGTTGTGATGTGGCAATAGGGTTTACAGTTAACGCAAGACTTTGTTTTATCCTTGGGGCAATGTCTTTTTTCAACAGGTTGTCCCTTTTCGACAATCATAATCGACTTTTTACTGCCCTTTTTTATCATTTCCAGAGCGGTAAAAATACCTGCAGGACCTGCACCGATAATAACTACATCTTTTTTCATTGAGATTCCTCCCCGAGATTATGTGAATATCTTTGTATAGTTAAATCTACTGCTTAAACATTCCGTATCAGTATAGCATAAAGGCGGAAGATTTGTCAATGAGAAATACTCACGAAAAAAAGCAGCGGACGGCACTTCCTTTACGAAGTACCGCCCGATAAGTATAATCATTTCGTCTTTCCGCAGGGGCATACACTCATGCAAATTCCGCATACTGCTCCCCTGCCGATATGTTTGAAATGCTCTTTCATATAACTGCTGCATTTTTCGGGGGAGAAAATTTCCTCTCTTTCGGTTTCTTCCCTCCACATTCCGCCTTTAATCGCACCTGACGGACAGGCATCGACACAAAGGGAACAGTTAATGCAAGGTGAAAAATCTGCTCTCTCGTTCAGTTCAAAGGGACAGTCAGTGAAAACCGTACCGAGTCTTACATTCGTGCCGAAGTCTTTATGTATGAACATGGAACTTCTTCCGACAGTTCCGAGTCCCGACAGTACGGCAATTTTTTTGTGAGAATATCTGCCTTTATAGTTCCAGCCGTCTTTATTTATGCTCTGTGAAGCGGCAACGGTAATGTACCCGTAGCCGTTTTTTTGCAGGAAAAGACCGCATTTGAGAAGCAGAGAATCTATAAATGCGTTAACGCTGCGGTAATGGTTAAAGTAGGTGTGAGTCGGCTCGACACCGATTTCGTCAACAATGTCTTCAGAAAGACGTACTGCAATACTGACCGCATATCTGCACCTTCCGAAATCGCCGTCATCAGCATAACAAAATCCAACGTCACTTGCTCCCTGACTTAAAAGATATTCCTTTAACTGCTGCTGAAAAGTCATTTAATCACCTTTGTAGTAAAAGAGCATTTTGCTCAGTTCAATCTTTCTTTCGTCACTGTTTTCAAAGGAAATTGTGCCACGGTTGTTTTCATCGCAAAGAAGATTTTTTTCTGCAAGAAGTTTTTTGCAATGTCTTGCCGCACCCTCTCCGCCGTTGAAGAACTCAATGCCGTCACCGAGGATTTTTCTGATGCTCTTTTTGGCAAAAGGAAAATGAGTACAACCGAGAACAACGGCATCGACCTTATCTTTATAAGGCGTAAGAATACTTTCAAGGTATGCAATTTCTTCGGGACTGTCAAAGTTTCCGCTTTCAACGTGAACAACGAGTTCGGGGGCGGGAAGTTTATAGAAAACCGCTTTATCCTGATACTGACGCACAAGAGAATTGAACTTTTCACCCTTTAAAGTAAGAGGCGTTGCAAGAACGAGAACACGGGGATTTTCCTTGAAAAGAGCCGCAGGTTTGATGGCAGGCTCAAGACCGATAATGGTAAGGTCCGGGTACATTTCACGAAGGCAGTTCGCCGCCGCACTCGTAGCCGTGTTACAGGCAATTACAAGAGCTTTTGCTCCCCTTTCAATCATCTTTTCTGCCGCCGACACCGTAAGAAGACGGATTTCTTCCATTGTCTTGATGCCGTAAGGCGCATTTGCAGAATCACCGAAATATATATAATTTTCATTAGGCATAAGTTTGTAAAGTTTGCGCAACACACTTATACCGCCCATACCCGAATCAATAACTGCAATTGGGTTGTTTTTTTTCATATCTTTATCTCCTTTTAGGAAGATACCCCAGGAAAGAAAATCCCTGCGGAAAATGTTTTATGCTCTGTGCCACTTGACACCCTGAGGTGTGTCTTCAAGAACGATACCCTGTGCTTTGAGTTCATCTCTGATTCTGTCTGCTTCTGCCCAGTTTCTGTTCTTTCTTGCTTCGTTTCTTGCAGCAATAAGTGCTTCGATTTCATCGTCAAGGCTTGACTTTGTTTCTCTGTTATAGAGAAGACCGAGAACTCCCATAAGTTCATCAAACACCTTGACGGCATACTCAACGAGAGCCTTTGACTGAATACCGTCGTTAACCTTTGTGTTGATTTCTCTTACAAGTTCAAATACTGCACCGAGAGCCTCACCTGTGTTGAGGTCGTCTTCCATAGCCTCAATGAATTTATCTTTCTTTGAGTCAATAACTGCAATAACTTCTGCATCCTTTTCCCCTGCTTCGTCCTTTGCGTTTTTAAGAGCAAAGTCAAGGTTATCACGGCAGGTATAGAGTCTTTCAAGGGCAGTCTTGCACTGCTCAATTGCATCAAAACTGTAATTTATGGGGCTTCTGTACTGACAGGAAATCATAAGATAACGGATAGGCTCGTAGCCGTACTGTTCGGCAACGTCACGGACAGTGAAAAAATTGCCCAGAGATTTTGACATCTTAACCTTGTCAACGGTGATAAAACCGTTATGCATCCAATAGTTTGCGAAAGGTTTGCTGTTACAGCACTCACTTTGTGCAATTTCGTTTTCGTGGTGAGGGAAGATAAGATCCTGACCGCCGCAATGAATGTCGATGGTTTCACCGAGATAACGTCTTACCATAGCAGAGCACTCAATGTGCCAACCCGGTCTGCCGTGACCCCAGGGTGATTCCCAATAAGGCTCACCCGGTTTTGCACTTTTCCAGAGAGCAAAGTCCATAGGCTCTCTCTTGACTTCACCGATGTTTATTCTCGCACCTGCCTCAAGGTCTTCAAGGGGCTGATGTGAAAGTTTGCCGTATTCGTCAAACTTCTTTGTGCTGAAATAAACGTCACCGGCGGCTTCGTAGGCATAGCCTTTTTCGATAAGAGTTGAAACGATGTTGATAATTTCGCCGATATTTTCCGTTGCTTTGGGGTGAACGGTTGCCTCACGGATATTCATACCCTTGGCATCCGTCCAGAATTCTTCGATATATTTTTCACTGATTTCTTTAAAGGTAAGACCTTCTTCGTTGGCTCTGCGGATAATTTTATCGTCAATATCCGTGAAGTTCTGAACAAAATTGACCTTGTTGCCTCTGTATTCAAGATAGCGGCGCATAACGTCAAAAACGCAGAGAGGTCTTGCATTACCGATATGGATATAGTTATAAACCGTGGGACCGCAGGCATAGATTTTATATTCGCCTTCGGTTATGGGTTTGAGTTCTTCTTTTTCTCTTGAAAGAGTGTTGAAAATTTTCATTGCTGTTCCTCCAAATTTTTTATTTGCTTTTCAAGCATATCCATCTTGTGTTTTAACAAACAGATTTCCTGTGCTACGGGGTCAGGAGTATGGACATGGTCAAGTTTATTGACCTTTCTGCCGTTTTGCTTGACAACCCTTGCAGGAGAACCTACGGCGGTGCAGTTTTCGGGGATTTCCGAAAGCACCACCGAGCCTGCGGCAATATTTGAGTTATCGCCGATTTTAAAGGGGCCCAGTACCTTTGCACCTGCACCCACAAGAACGTTGTTGCCTAAGGTGGGGTGTCGTTTACCCGTATCTTTGCCCGTACCGCCAAGGGTCACGCCCTGATAAATCGTGCAGTCGTCACCGACAACTGCGGTTTCACCGATTACAACGCCTGTGCCGTGGTCGATGAAAAAGCGTCTGCCAATCTGTGCGCCGGGGTGAATTTCAATGTTAGTCTTTCTGACGGCACGCTGCGAAATTGCCCTTGCGATAAAGTACATTTTATGATTATAGAAGAAGTGAGCACGTCGGTGCATACGGACAGCCTTATAGCCGGGGTAAAGAAGCATAATTTCAAT